>NZ_JBEPBI010000420.1:0-4246 GCF_040299045.1 Streptomyces sp. NPDC001027 | reverse complement strand
GGTGGGATCCGGCTTCTGCTGCTGGGGGTGGTGGTCGTGGATTAGTTTAGTGGGCTGGGTCGGTCGGCGACTGTCGCAGCCGTCGCCGCGACCCTGCGGCCCGAACTGCTGCGCCGGCGTCTCGACGCCTACCTGCGGTCGCAGCCGGACCACGTACGGCGGTCCGCCTATGCACTCGCCCTGCTCGGCTCCGCCGCGGACGAGCATTTCGTGGCCCGCCTCGCCGAACTCGACGAAGAGGGCGGGGCGCGGGCCGTCGAGGTGCTACGGCACGCCGGTCTCGTGGACCGGGACTCCTGCCGACTCACCTCGGGGACGGTCCTCGGGGACCTGGTGGAGGAGAACATGCCCGCGGAGGAGCGCACCGCCATGCGCGGAGTGACGGCCGAACTGCTGCACCGTACCGGGCATCCGGCCGAGCTCGCCGCGGAGCAGCTGATGGCGGTGATATCGCTGCGCGGCCCGGAAGCGGTTCAGATCCTGCGCACCGCCGCGGACAGCGCGCTGCGCCGCGGTTCGCCCCGGGACTCGGCACGCTATCTGCGACGCGCCCTCCTCGACTCCTCGCTCTCCGGGCAGCACAGGGCGAGACTGCTCGTCGACCTCGCCACCGCCGAGCGCAGCTTCGCGACGGCCGCGGCGCTGCGGCACGTCGTGGAGGCCGCGCCGCTCCTCGAATCCGTGCACGAGCGGGCCGACGCGATGCTGCGGCTGGGTCCCCTCCAGATGGATCCGCCCTCCCTGCGCATCAATGTCATCAGAGCCGCCATCACCGACGAACTTCGTCAGTCGGTCACCGAGGACTGGGTGGAGCGCGAACTGGTGCTGCGCCTGGAAGCACGCGAGCACATCCTGTCGGCGCAGGATCCCACGCACATCCGACGGGCGCTGCGGCGCTTCCGCGACCTCGGCCCCTCCCCCCGCCTGGCCACCAAGGGCGAAAGAGAACTGGTCACGTCGCTGATGCACATCGCGTTCGTCGCCAACGCCGTACCCGCGGAGCAGCTCGCCAAGTCGTGCACCCGGGTTCTGGAGCAGGAGGCGCCCACGCCGGAGCACGTGCACACCACCGCGCCGTTGGCCGTGAACATCCTCGCCGGCGCCGAGCAGACGGCAGGTGCGGCCAACTGGCTGCGTGAGGCGAACCGCCTCGCCCACCGCCGCGGCTGCGATGTGGAACAGGCCGTCATCCGCTGCGAACAGGCGCTGGTCGCCCTGGCCGACGGACACCGGGCCTACGCCCGGGACAAGATCGTCCAGGCCGACGCTCTCGCGGGCCCCGAGATCGGCGGGCTGCCCACCGTCTGCGCCGCCGTCCTCTCCATCGTCGCGATGCACACCCACGAGCCGGAGCTGGCGGAACAGTTGCTCACCCACCACCGGCTGCACGCCGAGAACCAGCATCTGACGGCGCTCCTGCAGATGGCGCGAGGCACGCTCGCGGCACGCCGTGACGAACCCCGCACCGCGCTGGGCCACTACCGGACCGCGGGCCGGCACATCGAGCAGATCGGCTGGAAGAACCCGGCCGTCCTGCCGTGGTCGTCGTGCGCCGCCCTCATGCACCACCGGCTGGGCGAACACGAGGAAGCCGTGAACGCCGCGCAGTCGGAGGTGGACAGGGCCCGCGCCTGGGGGGCGCCCACACCGCTGGGGCGTTCCCTGCTCGTCCTCGGGCGGGTGACATCCGGACGACGGGGCCCCGAGCTGCTCGAGGAGGCCGTCACCGCCCTGGACGAGGGCAACAACGGATACGAGCTGCTGCGCGGCCTGTACGCGCTGGCGACTCATCCCGACACACAGCGGAACCGAAGATCGGCCGCCCTCAGGCGGGCGCACGGTCTGGCCAACGAGCATGACGTACCCGAGTTGGCGAAGAAAATCTGCACCAAGCTGACCGAGGGAACGCGGAAATCCAGAAACCCCGGCAGTCGGCTGACCCCTTCCGAACGCAGAGTGGCCCGTCTTGCGTCCACAGGCCTTAGCAATGCAGAGATCGCAAGTCAATTGGGCACGTCGTCACGCATGGTGGAGAAACACCTGACGAACTCCTATCGAAAGCTCGGCATATCCGGACGCCCGGAGCTGGCCAAAGCACTCAAGAGAGCGGATGCCGAGCGCTCAGCCTGACTCGGGCGCCGAACGGGCACACCCCACAGCAAACTTTGCACCCTGATGCGACCCGTCGCGCGGGCAACCCACGGCAGCGCTCGGCGCACCACGGGTCCGGCACCGCGACCGGCTGCCCTGAGCAGTCAACCCCTTTTAATCCGCGGCGAGTTGTCTTACGCCTGCCGGTCGGGGCCGGCCTGGGGCGCCCGTACGACCGAACCACCGAACCACAGTGTTTTACGGCCACACAAAGGTTTGCTTGACCCACTCCATGCCACATTCCTAGGCTCAAGGAACAGTTGATCAGAGGCAGGCAGGGAGGGTCACCGCTCGATCTCCGCCCTGCGCAAAACAGCACTGTTTCCGATCAAAGGCTGCCTTCGGGCAGTGGATCCCCCACATGAGTGCAGAAAGACGGTGCGTCGCAGTGACCACGCGAACAGCAGGCCCCTGGCCCGACAGAGACTGGGCGGCCACCCCGCACACGCCTTCGACCGCGCACAGAGCCATACCCGATCACCGCCCCCGGACGGAGACCAGCCGTCGCCTCTATACGGCGCACATCGACACCGGCATGCACATCGTGGCAGCGGAGCCGGATTTCTCCCGCCAGTTCGGCAGCACCTCCGCCGACATCTGCGGAAGAAGTCTGTACGAGCTGTTGCATCCCAGCTCTCCTTCCGTGCTCGACCGGCACTTCAACCGGCTGTCACAGGGGCGTTGCAACCGCTTCGCCGAGCGTGTGGTCGGTCTGGGAGACGAGGGACGGGCCTTCTCCGGCGAGCTCACGGGCATCGCCGTACAGAACACCACGGGGCTCATGGCCGGCATCGTCGTACAGGTGAGGCCGGACAAGGAGGCCCCTTCCTCAGGCCCTGACGAAGGGGTGCTCAACCCCCGTGAACGGCTTCTCAGCAAGCTCGACGCACAGGTTCTCGAGGGTGTCGCCAGCGGCTCCTCCACCGTGCAGCTCGCCGCCAGGCTCTACCTCAGCCGACAGGGCGTCGAGTATCACGTAGGACTCATGCTGCGGAAGCTGAAGGCGCCTAACAGGGCCGCTCTCGTGGCGCGCGCCCACTCCATGGGCATGCTGACCGTCGGCCAGTGGCCCCCGCGGGTCCTGCCGGAATTCATCAAGTAGCAACGCCCTCGCGGCGGTTCCGTACCCCGCTGCTCGTCCCCACCGCCTGCCGCACCGGCCACAAGCCTCGTGCCAGGCCTGGTGGGGCCTGCTCCCAGCGGCCGTACCGTCCGATCGGTACGGCCGCCGACTCATGTCCGGGCGCCAACGCGTCGACCCGGTGCAGCAGTCGCCGGAGGACGAGGCGCGGCCGACCTCCGGCGACCGATACCGGCGGCTACTGCTCCAGCTCGCGGCTGATGAAGTCGAACAGTTCCTCGTCGCTGGCCCCGTCCAGCCGGTCGCCGAGCGACGGGCCGTGAACGTCGGGGCCGGCTCCGAGGAGTTCGATCTCGCTCAACAGGGTCCGGAGCCGGGCGCCGAGCAAGGAGCGGGCGTCCTGATCGGGATCCGCCTTCATGATGCGCGCGATACCCGTTTCCAGGTCCGCCAGCATGGTCGCCATCGTCCCGCTCTCCCCGGACAGTTCGGCGTCGAGGTGCTGTGCGAGAGCGGCCGGGGTGGGATGGTCGAACACCAGGGTCGCGGGCAGCGCCAGGCCGGTGTCCTTGATCAGGGCGTTGCGCAGTTCCACGGCGGTCAGCGAGTCGAACCCCATGTCGCGAAATGCCCGGTCCGCGGCCATCACGGTCGCGTCGTCGTGGCCGAGGGCCCTGCCTGCGGCCCGCCGTACGTGCTCGAGGAGGGCGTCGGCGCGCCCTTGGGGCGACAGGGCGGCGACCCGCTCGGCCAAGGCCGTCAACGTGGCGCCGGTGGACGAGGGCTCGGAGGGCGCCCCGAGCGCCGTCAGGATCTCGGCCGCCTGGGGCAGGGTGGTGAGCAGGGGGCTGGGACGGCGGCTGGTGAACGCCGGAACGAAACGGTCCCACTCCACATCAGCCACCACCGCCGAACCCCCACCCCCCTCCAACACCGAACCCAACCCCACCAGAGCCCGCCCCGGATCCATCACCCGCAACCCACGACGACCCAACTCCACCGCACCCTCACCCG
>NZ_JBEPBI010000419.1:0-4297 GCF_040299045.1 Streptomyces sp. NPDC001027 | reverse complement strand
CGCATCAGCGTCCTGTTCGCCATGCTCCGCGACGGAACCTTCTACCAGCCGAGAAGCCCCCGCACCGCTTGACGAAAGACATAGAGGCACCCCCCGTCCGGCCGGTGGGTTCCCACTACCGACCCGGCACCGCCTGGTGCGACACCGTGGGGCCATGACCGATCGACACTCCAGCGCCGCCGGCCGCCCCTGTCCGGCCAGCAGGATGAAACGCAATATCAGCGCTGTCGCGGTGCTGGCGCTCGCCGCCCTCGTCACCGCAACCGGCGCCGGGTTCTGTGACCGGCTGCCTGCGCGGGTCAGATCCAGGTGGCGAAGGTGACGTCGTCGGAGGCGGCGATTTCGCCGTTGGGGTCGAGGTAGGAGACCAGGCTGCCGAAGAGGATGAGTACGCCGAGGAAGCAGGCGGCGCCCCCGGCGTAGGGGGCGATGTCGCTGTGGCGGAAGGCGTCGACGACCGTGTGGCGGGCACCGGTGTCGGCGGAGGCGAAGTGCAGGCCCAGGACGGTGATGCCGAGCGCCGTGAGCATGATGCCGGCGAATGCGGCCAGGGCTGTCTTCCGGCTGGTGCTCTCGGCAGCGGCGGCCGGTTCCTCCGCCGCGAGGGGGGCGGGCTCGGCGTGGAGAGCGCGTTCGGTGACGGCGATCGCCTCGGCCAGGACGGCCTCCTCACGCTCACGCCGCCCGCGCTCCTCATCGGCCTGCGCCAGCGCGTCGCGCAGTTCGAGCAGTTCCTCCCGCAGGGCGCGGACGGTGCTCTCGCAGGCCAGGCGCAGACGGCGTTCCGACGCCAGCTGCGCGGTCAGCTGCATGATCATGTTCTCTTTCGCCGAGATCACATCGGCGGCCTGCCGTTGCTGGGCGGCGCATGCCGCCTCGGCGGCCGCCGCCTGGTCGGCCAGGCGCTGCCTGTCCTCACGGTGGCTCGCGGCCTCCTGGACGTACCGGGCTTCCCGGTCGGCCAGGAGAGCGGTGAGTTCTTCGCAGCGCGCCTGCGCCAGCGCCAGGTCGTCCTGTTGCCGGCAGGCCCGGTACCGCGCCGGGTGAGTGACCTCGAGGGCCGTCATGTACAGGCGACGTGTCTGGCTGCGCACGCCCTCCGTCACCGTCACGCCCTGGCGTGCGCACGCCTTGAGGACCTGGTCGACGAAACTCCTCTCGGGCATCCGGATCTCACCCAGGGAGTGCCCCTTGCCGTTGAGGCGGCGCGAGAGCGCGTCGGGCCGCATGTTCAAGGCGTCGGCCGCTGCCCGGCGTGTGGCGAACGCTTCGTCCACCAGCGCGCACACATGCCGGCACCAGGCCGTCAGCTCCGCCCGGTCCCCGCTCCCGCGCGACTGTTCGGCTGGTCCCGGGGGCGCGGGCGCCGCGGGATCCTCACCGAGCGGCTCCTGCTCGCCTTCCATCGTGTCTTCCCCCTCTCTGGCGGCGCTGCTGCCAATCGGCTGCGCCGGTTTCCTGGCGGTCCGCCTCTGTGCTTCGGGCACGAGGCCGACGAAATGGCGACAAGCCTCTCGCGAACCCTTTCGCCGCATCGGGCGTTTTCGGCAATCCACCCATGGCTGCGGCCTCTCGGTGTGCCGGTCGCCTGCCCGGTTCACCGCCCGTGCGGGGCGCAGACGTCGCCCGTCTGGCCGGCTGCAGGGTGTTCGCGCGCCTGGGCCGCGTCGCCGGCGGCGGTGGGCTGGAGCAGGAGCAGCAGGAGGGTGACGATGACGGCGCCCAGGCCCAGGGCCTGGCCCATGTCGGGCCTGCGGTGGGCGATGTGGACCGCCAGGCCCCCCGGCGCCAGGACCACGACTGCAGACAGATCGATCGGCACAACGGGCTCCCTCTCTTCTGTGACGGCGGCTCACCGGCCCACGCGCAGTCGGGCAGCGCGAAGGCAGAGCAAGCCGATGGCAACGCGTGCGCCGACTGCCCCTGTGCAGGCTGCGCGGCGAGCGCGACGTCACCAGATTCGAAGGCCCGGCGTGCTTGCCGTAAGACGCACGATCGAAGAAAGCCGCAGCTCGCAGAGTTGCCGGACCGGCATCCCGACCGGCCAGACATCCATCGACGCTCGACCCGAAATCGCGCCGATGCGACGACAACTGAGCGTGAGGCGCGCCGTCCCGTCAATGACCAGGTATCAGGTGCTTGCGTCTCGTCCTGGCGGGCAGGGCTCCTTCACCCTGTAGGGCCGCAAGCCGGGATCCGGACAGCAGCGAACTGAGGTAGTGAGGCGACGTGCCGGCAGACAGGACGCTGGAGGCGCTCAGGGCAGTCTGGGTGGCTGGGAAAGGGGTTCTCGCCGGTCGCGGTGTTTCGGGGATGGTCGGGGTGCTGGCATCCGTGTGTTGAGCGGCGGCGCGTTCGTACCGGGCCGGGTCGTGGGGGGTCTATGACGTGAAGGGGGGTGTGTCGTCTGGTGCGACCAGTACTTTCCTTTCCTGGATGGTGTTGCGGTGGAGGGTGAAGGCGCGGAGGGTGTCGATGGTGTTGGCGGGGCCTTGGTCTGTGAGGGTGTGGGTGGAGGTGACGATGAGGTAGTGCTTGGCGGAGGGGGTGACGCGGGCGATGTCTGCGGGTGAGGGGTAGGGGATGGAGGTGGGGACGCAGTAGTAGACGGCCTTGATCTCTTCGCTGTCGCGCAGCAGGTGGCTGGTATCGGCAACGGGGCGCGGTTTGTCGGTGAGGACGGGAAGCTTGGGTGCGGGGTTGAGGGGATAGCAGTTGGTCAGGCGCTGAGAGGTGCGCGGGCCGACTATGACGCCGCAGGCGAGGTCGGTCTGGGCGGCGTGCAGGGCGATCATTTCGTGCAGATGCGGCGGGATGACGAGGGTGGAGCCGGATCCCCTGCGGGGGACCTGGAGGTGGAACTCGGGGCGGAAGGCTTCGTCCAGGCAGGCGAGGATCTCGTCTTCGGTGCCGCGGTGGAACTGGTGCAGGAGGGCGTGGATTTCCTGGCGGTTGGCCAGGTTGTGGGTGACGGCAAGCCGGACCAGGGGTGGGAGGTCGTCCAGGGGGCGTCGGCGCAGGGCATGCCAGATCAGGTGGTGCGCGGTCGGTTTTCTTCCGTCGGCGAGGATGCGACGGGCGATGCCGGTGAGATCCAGCATGTCGCGGAGACAGACGCTGACGTCGAGGATCTCCTGGCGTACGGGGTCTGTCGGGTCGAGGGTGTCCATCGCTGTGAGCAGTGCCTGGACGTGGCTGATCTGGCCGTATGCGGGCAGCGCCAGCAGGCGGGCGCGCAGGGCGGGTGATTGGGTAAGGAACTGCAGCAGGTGACTGATGTATGCGGGGGTGGCGGTGCCGACGAGGTCGGGCAGGTCGACGATGCCTGTCAGCAGCCGCTGCCGGGCGCGGGCCGGTACTTCGTTCAGGAGGCTCAGCAGGTCGTGCACCGGTACGGAGGTGGCGGTGTTCTTCGCGATGCTGAGGTCGAGCAGTTGGGTGAGCATCTCGTCCGCCTGGGCGCTGTGGCCCGTGTTGTACAGGTGCGAGGTGGCCGAAGCGGCTTCGGCCGCGTTCTCGTAAGGCGGCCAGGCGGGTGCGTCGTCGGGGGAGTGAGCGCGCTGACGCAGCCAGGCGGCCTGCCACGTGCGGCCTTTGCTCTCGAGTGCCGCGGCGCAGGCGAGGATCCAGTCGGGCGCTGCGGTGGCGGCCTCGGACAGTACGTTCAAGGCCAGATGCTCGTGGGCGCGGTGGACCAGGGCGCTGATGAGTTCTGCCGCCTGGCCCGGGGCGACCGTGTGGACGCAACAGCGGATGAGCTCCGGCACGCAGCCCGCGGGAGATTGGCACACGGTGCTCGCCAGTTCATCGGCCGACGACGTCTTGGCATGCCGGGTCCACAGCCACACCGCGTCCTCGCTCAAACCGCGCTCCCACAACGCCGCCGCGGTGCGCGCCACATGGCCGGGGAGGGCAACCGTGACGAGCAGCAGGAGTTGCGCGTAGGGGTGCGGCCCGTGCCGGTGCAGTTCCAGCATCTGCTCAGCAACGAGGTCTTCATGCCGTTGCGCCACGCCTTCCAGCAGCGCCTGCGCCATCCAGCCGGGGTGGCGCCGGCGCAGCGCGTCGGCGACGCTGGCGGCGCTGAAGGAGGGACAGGCCCCTGCTGACTTCACCAGCCCATGCCGCAGTCGGCGGTGGGCGTTCGGCTCCAGCGCGTCGGCCAGGGCCAGCAGGGCGGTCAGCGAGGGCACTGCGGCGATTGAGCTTCCCCCGAGATGCGGGATGTGTTGACAGAGGGTCAGATGGGTTTCATGAGAGGAGCCCAGACGATGCCTGCCCCGAGGAAGTACCCGCT
>NZ_JBEPBI010000418.1:0-4346 GCF_040299045.1 Streptomyces sp. NPDC001027 | reverse complement strand
CAAAGTGGAACACCGTCTGTTCTCCCGGATCACCCACAGCCTGCGTGGACAGCCGCTGACCAGCTACGAGGTACTGCTGCAGACCATCTCAGCCACCCGCACCAGCACCGGACTGACCGTCCAGGCCGTGCTGGACGAGAACGCGTACCCCACCGGCTGCGCACTCACCCGGGCCGAGCGCAAGGGCGTCGAGCGACGGGTCGAGCGCGATGCGTTCCACGGCGAGTGGAACTACACCATCGCCCCGCAGGACCCCGACCAGCAGCTTCAGGAAGATCCACACGACGAGTCAGGGCCTCCCATCCCGGCCGAGGCCACCTTCCTCCTCACCCACCCCGCACTCACCGGCATGCCCCGAGAACAGTTCGAACAGCTCGTGCTCCACCTCGAACCGTGCCAACAGGTCCTGACCGAAGCCGAACGCCAGAGCACAGGCAGGGACGGCCGCGGCCGCAACCCCGGCTTCGGCACCCTCGATCACCGCCACCGCGTCCTGACCGCCGTGCTCCGCAGCCGCAACACCGTCCCCCTGACCCTCGCGGCCGAACTGATGGGCCGCAAGCGCAACGTGCTGAGCTACCACGCCGGGAGATCCAAGCCGATGCTGGCATTCGCCGGACCCGAGCTCGCCAGGATCCTCGTCTTCCGCCGGACCCACCCTCCCCGCACACTCGAAGCCTTGAAGCGAGTGATCGAAGAGCACGACAACGAGATCAACTCACGCAGTAGTTGAATTACGGCTCCTGAACCGCTTCCAGTTCGTTGCCGACCACCACCGCCGCTACGGCGTGAAGCGGCTGTGCACCATCCTGGGCATCGCCCGCTCCAGCTTCTACTACTGGCGCCGGACTGTCGAGGACCGGGCCGCCCGCCAGGCGGCCGACGCTCAGCTCGCCGCCCGGATACGGGGCGCACACCGTGAGTCGGACGGCACCTACGGTGTCCCGAGGATCACCGCCGAGCTCCGTGAGGCAGGCGAGCGCGTCAACCACAAGCGGATCGCGCGCGTCATGCGGAGCATCGGCCTGGCGGGCGTGCGGCTGCGACGCAGGCACCGCACCACGATCACGGATCCGGCCGCGACGAAGGCCCCGGACCTGATCGGCCGCGACTTCACCGCGCGTGAGCCGAACACGAAGTACGTCGGCGACATCACCTATCTCCCTTTGGAAGGCGGTAGGTTCCTCTACCTGGCCACCGTCATCGACCTCGCCTCGCGCCGCCTGACCGGCTGGGCGATCGCGGACCACATGCGCACCGGTCTCGTCATCGACGCCCTGGCCGCCGCCGAGCGCACCCGCGGCAGCCTCGCCGGAGCGGTCATGCACACCGACCACGGCGCCCAATACACCAGCCGGGCCTTCGCCGACGCCTGCAGCCAAGCCGGCGTCCGCCAGTCCATGAGCGCGATCGGCTCCAGCGCGGACAACGCACTCGCCGAGTCCTTCAACGCGACGTTCAAACGCGAGACGCTCCAGGGCCGCAAGCACTGGTCCAGCGAGCGCGAGGCCCGTCTGGACGCGTTCGGCTGGCTGCACCGCTACAACACCCGACGCCGTCACTCCCGCCTCGGACACCGCAGCCCAATCGCCTACGAAACAGCGTCCCGAACAACATCAACTACGCTGACACCAGCCGCATAACCCGTGTCCAGTATTCGGGGTCAAGGCCCGGAGGCGGTGAGCCCTTCGTACGGTTCACCCACCCAGGAGTGCCGGGTGTGGCTGTCACCTGATAGCCGATGACGTGGCTCCCACTGATTGGCCGCCCGGCACTCCACGACGACTCGGCTGCCAATTAGGAAATGCGAATGATCGCTGAGTAGGGAACCGACAGCGAGGTCGTCCGTGGGAGGGATCAGTACTACACCGCACGGAGGCACCACATGATCGCCATCTGGGCCGGCATCGACGCAGGGAAGACCCACCACCACTGTGTCGCGATCGATGAGAGCGGCCATCGGCTGCTTTCACGTCGCGTCGCCAACGACGAGCCCGAACTGCTCGAACTCCTCGCCGACGTCCTGGCTCTGGGCGATGAGGTGGCCTGGGGCATCGACCAGGCCGACGGTGGAGCCGCCCTGATCATCGCGCTCCTCCTTCATCACGACCAGCCGGTGCACTACCTCTCCGGCCTGGCCATCCATCGCGCCTCCGAGAGCTATCGCGGCGAAGGCAAGACCGACGCCAAGGACGCCGCCGTCATCGCCGACCAGGTCCGCGTCCGACGCGACCTGCACCCCGTACGCACTAGCGACGACAAGATCACCGACCTCAAGCTCCTCACTGGCCGCCGCACGGACCTGGTCGCCGACCGCACCCGCACCGTCAACCGCCTCCGCGCTCACCTCACAGGCATCTTCCCCGGCCTGGAACGGGCGTTGGATTTCACCAACACCGGCCCGCTCACGTTACTGACGGGCTACCAGACCCCGGCCGCCCTTCGCCGACTCGGCGGGAAACGCCTGACCACCTGGCTCCGCAACCGCAAGGTCCTCCGTGCCAACCAGCTCGCCGGGACTGCCCTGCTGGCCGCCGAACGCCAGCACACCAGCCTGCCCGGCGAGAAGCTGACCGCCGAACTGGTACGCACGCTGGCAACGGAGGTGATCAGCCTTACCCAGCAGATCGCCGAGCTCGACAAAGCCATCGAAGCCCGGTTTCGAGAGCACCACACCTTCGACGTGGTCACCAGCGTGCCCGGCCTGGGTGTCATCCTCGGCGCCGAGTTCCTGGCCGCCACCGGCGGCGACATGACCGTCTTCGGCACCGCCGACCGCCTCGCCGGCTTCGGCGGCGTCGCCCCGGTTCCCCGCGACTCCGGGAAGATCAGCGGCAACCTGCGCCGACCGCGGTGCTACAACCGCAGACTCCAGCGTGTCTTCTACATCTCGGCGCTGTTCAGCATCCGGTACTGCGAGAACTCCCGCCGGTTCTACGACCGCAAACGTGCCGAGGGCAAGCGCCACATCCAGGCCGTCCTCGCCCTCGCCCGCCGCCGCGTCAACGTTCTCTGGGCCCTTCTACGTGACGGACGGTGCTACGAACCGACACCTCCACCGCCACTTGTGGCTTGACAGACAGCATTAGGAATCAGTGGCCACACTGAAAACGCTCAGTGGCCGTCGCGATGTGCTGCCAGTACTTCGGATCAGCCGACACACGTACTACACCTGGTACCGCCGCTACCAAGCCGAGGGAATCAAGGGCCCGCGCACCCGTTCCAAGGCGCCCAAGACCGGTCCGAACGCGACCCGCGTCGAGGTGGTGCCCTCATGCGCGGACGGCTGGGGCCGTCCCCAGCCACCTCAGGACCGCCTCCGTGCTGCCACGGGCGCCGAGCTTGGCATAGATGCTGCTGAGGTTGTTGCGGACGGTCTTCTCGGCCAGCCTCAGCCTCAGAGAGATCTCCTGCGCGCTCAGCCCGGTCGACAGTAGTTCCATGATCTGCCGCTCACGTGGTGAGAGCAGCTCCCGCAGCCGCTCAGCCGCGTCACCTGCCACGCGTCCCCGCCAGGCCGCCTCCCGCAGGACGGCGCACGCGACCGGCGAGACGTAGGTGTTCCCCATCATGGCTGCCATGACCGCCGAGGACAGCACGCGTACGCCGAAGTCGTCCTCGACCATGTAGCCCATCCCGGAGCGGAACACCTCGACGACCGTCTCAGTGTCCGCACGAGGGCTTAACACGATCACCGGAGCGCTCATCTCACCCATGGTCTCCAGCAGTTCCGGGAACGAGACCGAGGGATTCTCGCAACGCAGCACGACGACGTCGACCGCGGCCTCGTGGAGCCGACGATAAGGCGGGGCCACCAGCCACGTGCTGCCCACGTATGGATCGTCCGGGCCCGGCCAGTCGCCGTGCGGCCACTCGCCCTCGGCGCACGCGAGCGCGACGGACAATCGGTCGAGAGCTGTGAATGGCGCATTCGCCGTGCCGACATGCTGGGAAGACTGGACGTGCCTGCGCTTGGGGGAACGCACTTCGCGTGTCCTTCCGCTGAAGTCCGTGACATACATACATACGCGACCCGAGGCGGACATGTTCAGCCGTCTTCAGGTATCAGCCTGTCTCACAGGGTTCGTAGGGGTCCTGTGGTTCCGATGCATTCAGCGAAGCTCTCGGCGACGCCTGAATTCTGGTTCTGGATCACTTTCAGTGCCGGGGCCACGGAGGGTCACCACAAGCGCGATCATGAACGGCCGTGGGTGATGTGTTTCTCCAGGACCTGTGGTTCCACCAGGTCGATGTGAGCGATCATGAAATTCCCCACCGGACGCGGGTTCCGCGTCACGTAATTCCCCACCCCCGCGGTCACGTAATTCCCCATGGGGACGACGGAC
>NZ_JBEPBI010000417.1:0-4355 GCF_040299045.1 Streptomyces sp. NPDC001027 | reverse complement strand
CTCCCTGGCCGTGCCGCGGGAGCGGGCCGAGACGATCGCCGCCGACCTCGGACTGGACGTCGGGGCGGTCAACAGCCCCGCCAACACCGTCCTCTCCGGCCCCCTCCAGGCGCTGGACCGACTCGCTGCCTGGTGCGGGGAACACGATGTACGCCACCGACGCGTCCTCATCGACTACGCCTCCCACTCCGTGCACGCCGAAGCGATCAGGGACCAGGTCCTCGAGGCGCTCGCGCCCATCGCGCCGCGCAGCGGCGACCTGCCCTTCTACTCCTCGCTGACCGGCGGTCCCGTCGACGGGGCCGAACTCGACGCCGAGTACTGGTATCGCAACCTGCGCCGCACCGTCGACTACCAGGCCGCCACCCGCGCACTGGCCCACACCGGCGTCACCGCCTTCATCGAGGTCAGCCCCCACCCCGTCCTCACCCTCCCGACCCAGGAAACCCTCGAGACGCTCGACGACCTCACCGGACGACCCGCCGTCCTCGCCACACTCCACCGTGATCAGGGCGACGCCCACGACTGGACCCACGCCCTCAGCACCGCATGGACGCAAGGCGTCACCCTCCACCCCCACCCGAACCCGGCCCCCGTCCACCCCGACCTGCCGACCTACCCCTTCCAGGGAACCCGCCACTGGCTCAACACACCGACAGGCGGCGACCCGCAGTCGTTCGGCCTGCGCCCCGTCGTGCACCCGTTGCTGGGCGCCGCCATCCACCGCGCGGACGAGGAAGGCGTGGTGTTCACCGGGCGGGTCTCCGCGGCCACGCATCCATGGCTGGCCGACCACGTGGTGCGCGGGTCCGTCCTGTTCCCCGGAACGGCATTCGTCGAGGCCGCGATCCGGGCGGGTGACGAGGTGGGCGCCCCCTGTCTGGAAGAACTGGTCCTCGAGGCCCCGCTCGTGGTCACGGCGCAGCAGACCGTCAGCCTGCAGGTGACCGTCGGGGCGCCAGACGCGTCGGGACGCCGTGCGGTGAGCGTCCACTCCGCGCCGCAGAACGGCGCCGAATCGACGGCCGACCCACTGTGGTCCCGGCATGCGCACGGCTTCCTGGTCCCCGATCTGCCGGATGACACCGCCGCCGAAGCGCTCGCCACCTGGCCGCCGCAGGGTGCGCGAGCCGTGCCCGTCGCGGACGCCTACGAGCGGATGGCCGAGGCCGGATACGGCTACGGCCCCGCGTTCCGAGGCCTGCGAGCCGTGTGGCACAGGGACGCGGAGGTCTTCGCCGAGATCGCCCTGCCCGAAGGGGAGACGACCGACGGCTGGAGTCTGCACCCCGCGTTGCTGGACGCCGCCCTGCACCCCGACGTCCTGGGCGAGGTGGACAAGGACGCCTCCCGGCCGCTCAACCTGCCGTTCTCCTGGCACAATGTACGACTGCACGCGGCCGGGGCCACCACGCTGAGAGTGCGGCTGATCCGGCCGGAGCCGGACGGCGTCGCGCTGCTCGCCGTGGACCCGGCAGGAGCCCCCGTCGTCTCCGTGGGCGCCTTGTCGACGCGGCCCATGGGGGAAACGGCTTCCGCGGAGGACGAGACCGTCCGGCAGATGCTGCTGCACACGCAGTGGCAGCCCGGGACGACCCCGCCGGAGCTGCAGCCTGCGGGCCGATGGCTGGCGGTGGGACCCGACGCCGCGCGCACCGCAGCCGCCCTCGCCGACGCGGGATCGGACGCGCACGCGGCGCCGGACCTGACGGCGGACGCCTCGGGGCCCGCGCCCGACACCTTGCTCGTGCTCTGCGACCGTCCCGGGCCGGAAGCCGCCGACACCCCGACCGACACCGCGGCCGACACCGCGGCCGACACCGCGGCCGCTGTCCATGAGCGCGTGCAGATCGCCCTCGCGCAGGTGCAGCACTGGTTGCGCGACGAACGGTACGAGGCAACTCGTCTTGTTCTCGTCACCCGTGGCGCCGTGGCGACCGAGCCCCGGTCCGGCGTCGCCGACCTGGCCGGGGCCTCCGTGTGGGGTCTCGCCCGGACGGTGCAGGCCGAACACCCCGGACGTCTCGTCCTGATCGACCTGGCCCCCGGGACGGACTCCCTCGCCGCCGACGCGGCCGGGCTGCGCGCCGCGGTCGCGTCCGGTGAACCGCAGACCGCCGTTCGCGCAGGCCTTGTTCTGGTCCCCCGCCTGACGCGCGCAGTCGACCTCCCGCTCGAAGAACCGCGGGCGCTCGATCCCGAAGGCGTCACCCTCGTCACCGGCGGAACCACCGGTCTGGGCCGACTCGTCGCCCGGCACATGGTCGTCGCACACGGCGCCCGCCATCTGCTGCTGCTGAGCAGAAGCGGACGCACAGCCGACGGCACCGCCGACCTGATCGACGAACTCACCGCCCTGGGCGCGTCCGTGACGGTCGAAGCATGCGACGTGGCCGACCGGGAGTCCCTGGCAACGGTGCTCGCCGGCCTCGACCGGCCGGTGACCGCCGTGGTGCACAGCGCCGGCGTCCTCGACGACGGGACGGTGTCCGGTCTCTCCCCGGAGCAGGTCGCCACCGTGCTGCGGCCCAAGGTGGACGCGGCACTGCACCTGCACGACCTCACGCGCGGCGCCGACCTGAAGCACTTCATCCTGTTCTCGTCGGTCGCCGGCGTCCTGGGCGGCCCGGGACAGGCCAACTACGCCGCGGCCAACGCCTTCCTCGACGCCCTCGCGGACCACCGGCGCTCGCTCGGACTGCCCGCCACCGCGGTGGCCTGGGGCCTCTGGGAGGGCGGCGGTCTGACCGCGCACCTGGGCGCCACCGACCGCGTCCGCATCGCCCGCAACGGCGTCCGACCGCTCGAAGCCGAGCAGGGACTGGCACTGCTCGACGCCGCGGCCGCCCGGCGAGGCGCCGCCTTCGTGGCCGCACTCTTCGACCACGCCGCCCTGCGACGGCGTTCGGGCGGGGTGCCCACGCTGCTGAGCGGTCTCGTCCGCGCTGTCACGCGGCGTACCGCCGCCGTCGAATCCGGCGAGGGGCAGGACGCCGGCGCCTGGCTCGCCGGACTCTCGTCGAAGGAGGCCGAACGCGCCCTGCTCGACGCGGTGCGCAAGCACGCCGCAGCGGTCCTGGGACACGAGTCGCCGCAGGCCGTACGCGCCGACAGCGCGTTCAAGGACATCGGCTTCGACTCGCTCTCCGCCGTCGAGCTGCGCAACCGCCTCAACACCGCGACCGGCCTCCGCCTGGCCCCGACCGTGGTCTTCGACCATCCGACCCCGCAGGCCCTGGCGGAGCACCTGGCCGAGAGCCGCAGCGGAGCCACGGCAGCGGCGCCCCTCCCGGCGCTCCGGTCAGGCGCCACCACGGACGCGGACCCCATCGCCATCGTCGCGATGGGGTGCCGCCTGCCCGGTGGGGTCACGGGCCCGGAGGACCTGTGGGAACTGCTGCGCTCCGGCACCGACGCGATCGGCGACTTCCCCACCGACCGCGGCTGGGACCTGGACGCCCTGTACGACCCCGACCCGGACAGACCGGGCACCTCCTACTCCCGCAGCGGTGGCTTCCTGGAGGATGCCGGGCGGTTCGACGAGGCGTTCTTCGGGATATCGCCGCGTGAGGCGCTGGCGATGGATCCGCAGCAGCGGCTGCTGCTGGAGACGGCCTGGGAGACCTTCGAACGCGCGGGCATCGACCCGGTGTCGCTGAAGGGCAGCCGGACCGGCGTCTTCGCCGGTGTGATGCACGGCGGCTACGGCCCCGGCCTCCACCAGCGCGCCCCCGAGAACCTGGAGGGCTACCTCGGCAACGGATCGGCCGTCAGCGTCGCCTCCGGCCGCATCTCCTACACGCTGGGTCTGCAGGGGCCGGCGATCACGGTGGACACGGCGTGTTCGTCGTCGATGGTGGCGATCCATCTGGCGGCGCAGTCGCTGCGGCAGGGCGAGTGCACCCTCGCCCTCGCGGGCGGCGCCACCGTCATGTCGACCCCCGGCGCCCTCGTGGAGTTCAGCCGTCAGGGGGCGCTCTCGGCCGACGGGCGGTGCCGGGCGTTCGCGGCCGGGGCGAGCGGCACGGGCTTCGCGGAGGGCGTCGGGCTGGTCCTGCTGGAACGACTGTCGGACGCACGTCGGCTGGGGCATCCGGTGCTGGCGGTGGTGCGGGGCTCGGCGGTGAACCAGGACGGCGCCTCCAACGGGCTCACCGCCCCGAACGGTCCCGCACAGCAGCGGGTGATCCGCACCGCCCTGGCGCGGGCGGGCCTCGCCCCCGCCGAGATCGGCGCCGTCGAGGCGCACGGCACCGGCACCACCCTCGGCGATCCCATCGAGGCTCAGGCGCTCCTGGCCACCTACGGTCAGGACCGTCCGGCCGGAGAGCCTCTCCTGCTGGGGTCGGTGAAGT
>NZ_JBEPBI010000416.1:0-4366 GCF_040299045.1 Streptomyces sp. NPDC001027 | reverse complement strand
ACCCCCCAGGTCATCCGATCGACAGGGGGCAACAGTCATGCCGGGCCCGGAGGCCAGCGGCCCTGTTGCAGGACCGCGAAAAACATAACGGGGGGGAAGGGCCGCCCCTGTGCGTCGGTTCGCTTGCTCGGTGAGCGGTTCAGGACGCCCGACGGGCGGTGACGGCCCGGCGTGTCACGTAGGCGGCGATGCCTGCGGCGAGGACCGCGCTGCCCCATGCGACGGACGTGCCGGGCAGGGTGAAGGCCAGCAGCAGGCAGCCGGCGAGGCCCACCGCGGGGACGATGCGGGGCGGGCGGTTCTCGTCCGGCGTGAGCGTCCAGGCGGAGGCGTTGGCGACGGCGTAGTACACGAGGACGCCGAAGGAGGAGAAGCCGATCGCCCCGCGTACGTCGGTGGTGGCGGCCAGCAGCACGACGACGGCGCCCACCAGCAGTTCCGCGCGGTGCGGTACCTGGAAACGCGGATGGACGGCGGCCAGGACATGGGGCAGACGCCGGTCACGGGCCATGGCCAACGTGGTGCGGGAGACGCCCAGGATCAGGGCGAGCAGGGAGCCGAGCGCGGCGACGGCCGCCCCGGCCCGGACGACGGGCGCCAGCCGATCCGTCCCGGCGGCCCGCACCGCGTCCGTGAGCGGCGCGGCCGCCTCGCCGAGCGCGCGCGGGCCGAGCACCGTCAGAACGGCGACCGCCACGGTCGCGTAGACGGCCAGCGTGATGCCGAGAGCGAGCGGGATGGCGCGGGGGATGGTGCGCGCGGGATCGCGGACCTCCTCGCCGAGGGTGGCGATGCGGGCGTACCCGGCGAAGGCGAAGAACAGCAGGCCCGCGGCCTGCAGTACGCCGGTCACGGTGGCGTCGGAGCCGACGTCCAGCCGGCCCGCGTCCGCCGTCGACGAGGTGAGGCAGGCGACGGCGACCGCCGCCAGCACCGCGAGGACGACGGCGACGACGGCGCGGGTCAGCCACGCCGACTTCTGGATCCCGGCGTAGTTCACGGCGGTGAGCGCCACCACCGCGGCGACCGCCACGGCATGGGCGTGACCGGGCCACACATAGGAACCGACGGTCAGCGCCATCGCCGCGCAGGAGGCGGTCTTGCCGACCACGAAGGCCCAGCCCGCCAGGTAGCCCCAGAAGTCGCCGAGGCGTTCACGGCCGTAGACGTAGGCGCCGCCGGAGGCCGGGTAGCGGGCGGCCAGCCGGGCGGAGGACGTGGCGTTGCAGTACGCGACCACCGCGGCCGCCGCCAGAGCGACCAGCAGTCCGGAACCGGCCGCGCGGGCCGCCGGAGCGAGCGCCGCGAAGACGCCCGCGCCGATCATCGAGCCCAGTCCGATGAGGACGGCGTCCGCGACGCCGAGCCGCCGCTGCAGCTGGGGTGACACGGGCCCGGTGGGCTGGCTCATGACGTGCCTCCGTCTTCCGGCATGGAGGGTCGCAACTCCCGGAGGGCACGGTACATCAACATGGTTTGATGTATTTTCTTGAGTCATGAGGCCCTCTGGCGCTGCCGCCCCGGCGTTCGTACGGCTGGCCGCCCACCCGGTGCGGTGGAGGCTGCTGGCCGAACTGGCCGTCGGCGACTACCGGGTCCGCGAACTGGTGCTGAGGATCGGCCGGCCGCAGAACCTGGTCTCCTACCATCTGCGGCTGTTGCGCGGCGCGGGGCTGGTCACCGCCCGTCGCAGCAGTTTCGACGCCCGGGACGCCTACTACCACCTGGACCTGGAGCGATGTGCCGAGGCGCTCGCCGACGCCGGCGGCGCTCTGCACCCGGCGCTGGGCCTCGCCCCCGCCTCACCACTGCCGCAGCCCCCTCCGGCGGGCACGGCCAGACGCCCCGCCGTCCTGTTCGCCTGCACCGGCAACAGCGCCCGCTCGCCGATCGCCGAGGCGCTGCTGCGCCGGCGCGCCCACGGCCGGGTCGAGGTGACCAGCGCCGGAAGCCACCCCAAATCCCGTCTCCACGCCGACGTCGTGCACGTCCTGCGCGAGCAGTACGGCGTCGACGTCTCACAGCAGCGTCCGCGACACCTGGACGTGCTCCTCGGCCGCCGGTTCGACTACGTGATCAGCCTGTGCGACAAGGTCCGCGAGGTCTGCCCCGACTTCGTCGACGACCGGCCACGACTGGTCCACTGGAGCATCCCCGACCCGGCCGCCATCACCGGACCCGGCCCCGTCGGCCGCCCCGCATTCGCCCGCACGGCGGCGGAGATCGACACCCGCATCCGTCACCTGCTGCCCCTGCTCCTCCCCGCGCCCCGGGCGGTGGAGAAGTGAGCACCTCTCAGGTCGCCGCCCTGGCGCGGTGACCGCGCTCAGAGGGTCGGGAAGACCGCCGTGAAGAAGAACCACAGCAGTACGGCCCAGAAGACCGCCGCGGCCAGCGACACCAGCAGGGAGCTGCGCCACTTCAGCACCAGGAACGGGAAGATCGCCGGGAGGGCCCAGTGGCCGGCCACGTCGATCGACAGGCGGGCGGCCTGGCTGAGGGTCTGCGCGTGTCCCGCGGCGATACGCCGCAACAGCCGCTGGGAGACGAAACCGTACAGGCCGAAGACGATCGGGAAGAACCACAGCGGTGTGATCGTGACCAGTTCGGACTCGTCGAACTCGTCGAACATGACCAGATAGACGCAGACGGCTCCCAGCACGCCGACGACCAGGGCGCTCACGTAGAGCGCGGTCAGCACGGCCGGCTCCACCGGCCTGACCGGCGCCGGAACAGGGCCGGGCGGGAGCACGGGCGAGGCGTACGGGACATCGGCAGCCGGCGCCGAAACCACCTGGTGGCAATGGGGGCAACGGACGTTCTGCCCGGCACGGTCGGCCGGGGCCGCAATCAAGTGCCCGCATGAGGCATGGAATTGCATGTGCTGCTGATGGTTCACGTAGCCTTCCCTGTACCGCTCTCTCTTGCTGCTCGCCGGCCGGCGCAGCGACCATCGGCCGAACCGAGCTCCGACACGGTCGGGAACCCGCCCGACGGCATCCGGCGTGCGCCGACACGCGGCTCACGAACGAGTGTCTCCGCCGTCAGCCTCCCTGACATCGGTGAAAACACGTAGTCACGGACCACGGCCGGGCGTGCTCGGCTGAGGCCGCAGGTCGATCTCGGCTCCACGCCCTCGCCGTCGGTGTCGGACCTGCCTCCGTCGGTCGCGCGTGCCCGTGCCCTGCGAGCCCCCGGTGCTCGGCGGCGCCTGGAGGGCCGGCGCGCCGCAGGCGGACTTTTCCTGTGCGTGACCCGGGCCTGGGGCGGTCTTTGCCTGGCGGGGTCCACGGTTCGTCTGGCCTTCACCCGGGGGCGGTCCGAGGCCCCTAGTGTTGCGCCGCCGCCCCCTCGAACGTCCGTCGCTTCTGTCCGGAGGACAGTCATGGCCGCCGTCAAGGCTCCCCAGCGCAACCGACGTCGCCTCTCCGCACTCGCCGGAGCCGTCGCCCTCACCGCCGCCTCGATCGGACTGTGGACCTTCACGTCCACCACCGCCCAGGCCGCCGCCCTCCCGGCCCCCGACCACGTGGTGGTCGTGGTCATGGAGAACCACGCCTACTCGCAGGTCATCGGCAGCTCCAGCGCCCCGTACATCAACAACACCCTCAAGGCGGGTGGCGCTGACCTCACCCAGTCCTACGGCCTCACCCACCCCAGTGAGCCGAACTACTACATGCTCTTCTCGGGCTCCAACCAGGGCCGCACCGACGACAGTTGCGTCAGCGTCGGGTCCATGTCCGCGCCCAACCTCGGCTCCGAGCTGATCGCCGCGGGCAAGACGTGGAAGAGCTACAACGAGTCGCTGCCCAGCCAGGGCTCCACGACGTGCAGCAGCGGCAACTACGCGCAGAAGCACAACCCCTGGTTCGGCTTCTCCAACGTGCCGACCAACACCGCGCTGACCATGGCGCAGTTCCCCACCGACTACACGACCCTCCCCAAGGTCTCCTTCGTCGTCCCGAACCTGTGCAGCGACATGCACGACTGCTCGGTCTCCACGGGCGACACCTGGATCAAGAACAAACTGGGCGCCTACGCCACCTGGGCCAAGACCCACAACAGCATCCTCGCCGTCACCTTCGACGAGGACAACAAACTGTCGGGCAACCGCATCCCCACCGTCTTCTACGGCGAGCACGTCACCGCCGGCAGCTCCACGGCCACCACCTACAACCACTACAACATGCTGCGCACCCTGGAGGACCTGGCCGGTCTGTCCACGCACGCGGGCAACGCCGCGTCGGCGTCCGACATCACCGGCATCTGGAACTGACGCCCGTGTACCTCGCGGACTCCCGCAGCACGGATTCCGGCAGCGCCAAGGCCGCCGCCGTCCCGGCCACCGGTCGGGGGCGGCGGCCGG
>NZ_JBEPBI010000415.1:0-4395 GCF_040299045.1 Streptomyces sp. NPDC001027 | reverse complement strand
GTCCTGCACGGAGCAGGTCGGCCCGCACGGGCGGGACCTGCTGACCCAGGAGCTCTACCAGGCCTGGGAGACGGTGGAGGACGCCGCCCGGTCCGGCGCCGACCCATGGCCCGCGCTGCTGTCCCCGCCGCCTCTGCACCGACGGCACGCGGCCTGGGCCGTGGTGACGGTACGCGGCCGCGGGACACCGGAGTTCGACGAGCTGAACGGCCGGGTGCGCGGCCGAATGCGCGCGCTGCTCACGGCGCTGGCGGAGGCGGGCGTGGCCGACGCGCACGCCTGGCCGCGGCCGTCGCCCCCGGCGCCGGCGTCCGCCGGGGAACCCACGGGCGCGCGCTACGTCATCGGGCTCGGACGCACGCCGCCCGGCGCGGAGCGGCTGGCGGACATGGCCGGCCGGTGGGCCGCCGGCCTGCGGGGCGTGGAGGTGGCGTACGTCGACGCGGGAGCGGTCCCCACGCTGCGCTGAGCCCTGCGGCGTGGGAACCGGCGTACCTCCCGGACTGCGTGCGGCGGCGCTCACCCGCCGTGGACACGGGGGTGGTCAGGCGGCCTACCGTGCGACGAGCCGGACGGGCACCTCGGCGTAGGTGTTCAGGATCGTGTTCTCCGCGATCACCGGATCGCCGGTGAGCTCGATCCGCTCGACGGAGTCGAGCAGCGCGTGGATCAGGGCGTGCAGCTCCAGGCGGGCGACGCCGTGACCGACGCAGCCGTGCGCGCCGTGACCGAACGCGAGGTGGTCGCGCGGATTGCGGCGCAGGTCGAACTCGTCCGCGCGCTCCCACTTGCGCTCGTCACGGTTCGCGGAGGCGAACAAGGCCCACACCCGCGCGCCCTGCGGGATCGTCACCCCGCCGAGCTGCGTGTCGCGCGCGGCGACACGGGTGAGGCCCCGCACGGGAGTCTCGAACCGCAGGAGTTCGTTGATCGTCGAGGCCACGAGCCCGGGCTCGGCGCGAAGGGCGGCCCACTGGTCCGGGCGCTCGGCGAAGACGACGAGCAGATGACCGATCGCGGCCGCCGTGGTCTCCAGCGACGGGCCGATGAAGTCGACGAGGAGGAGCGGGCACTTCTCGTGGGGGATGACACCCTGCTCAGCGGCCTCGAGCATGGCGGCCCCGGGACTCCCGGGCGCGAGTTCGCCGCTCGCCGCGAGCTCGTGGGCGAACGCGAAGAGACGCTGCGTCATCTCCATGTTGTGCGGGGTGCGTTCCGTGACCGGGCCGAGCAGGTCGTTGCCGACCTGGCCCCACTCGTAGAGGTGCTCACGGTTGCGGTCGGGCAGGCCGAGGTAGTCGGGTATGACCAACATGGGCATCGCCTGGGCCAGTTCGGCGACGCCGTCGATCGTGCCCCGGGCGACCACCTCGGCGACCAGGCCCTGTGCCTTGCGGGCTATCTCCTCGCTGCGGCCCTGAACGGAGCCCGGCCGCAGTCCGGCCCCGACGACGGAACGCAGCACGTCGTGCTCCGGCGGATCGCTGACCAGCGTGACGCCCCGCATGATCCGGTTGACGTCGGGATCGAATCCCACGCCCTCACCGGAGAGGAACGTGTCGTGGTCGGCCAGCGCGGCCTTCACCTCGTCGTACCGCGTGAGCGCGTAGACGTCCGGTTCGCGCAGCCGGACGACGCCGCCCAGTTCCCGTAGCTGCCGGTACTGCTCGTAGCGGATGCTCCGGGCCGAGGACGCGAACATGTCGATCTCTGTGCGGGGTACGACAGCCATGGTTTCTCCTGGAGGCGCGTGGGGGGAGCGGTCGACGATTCGGGCGCGGGCGAGGGATGGTCGACTACGTTCCTTCCTGGCCCGCCTGGCCGAGTCGGTCGGACACACCTTCCTGATCTTGCTCGGGCGCAGGTGTCGCAAAACCCGCGGTTCGGCCCCGTCGCGTCGAGGACGGGGAGCCGGAGCCCGACGGCGAGCTGCGTAGAGTGCCGCCCATGACCGTCGTGCGCTCCCTCGTCCTGTTCCTCGCCGCCGCCCTGCTCGAGATCGGCGGGGCGTGGCTGGTCTGGCAGGGGGTCAGGGAGGACAAGGGCTGGATCTGGGCCGGCGCGGGCGTCGTCGCCCTCGGCCTGTACGGGTTCGTCGCCACCTTGCAGGACGACGCCCACTTCGGCCGCGTACTGGCCGCCTACGGCGGCGTGTTCGTCGCCGGATCCCTCGCCTGGGGCGTGATCGCCGACGGCTATCGCCCCGACCGGTACGACGTCATCGGCGCCCTCGTGTGCCTCGCGGGCATGGCGGTGGTGATGTACGCGCCGCGCGGGACCTGATCCGTGCCGCCGACGCCGCCGTAGCGGGGGCTCGTCCGTCACCCTGGGGGCCCTCAACCCTCCGGGGCCGGTCGGTCAGACCGCCGCCGAGGCGGTGAGCAGCCGGCCCATCGCGGCCAGCACCGACGGCTCCACGCGGTAGTACACCCACGTGCCGCGCCGCTCGGAGGTGAGGAGTCCGGCCTCCCTGAGCTTCTTCAGGTGGTGGGAGACGGTCGGCTGGGAGACGCCGACGTCGGAGATGTCGCACACGCACGCCTCGCCGCCCTCGTGGGACGCCACCGCCGAGAACAGCCGCAGCCGCACCGGGTCGCCGAGGGCCTTGAACATCCGGGCGGCCGCCTCCGCCTCACCAGCGGTGAAGGGGCGCTCGGTGAGCGGGGGACAGCACGGATCCCCCGCCTGCCCCCCGGCGGGATCGATCAGCGGCAGCGCCTTGGTCGTCGGCATGCATCTACGTTGACATACATCGAAGCAAGGCGGACGGGTTCAGGCGCCGGGCCGGCCGGTTCCCCGCTACGCCGTGGGCGCGCGCTGCTCGCCCGAGCCGCGGACGATCAGCCGGGTGGGGACGGTGATGGTGTGGGCGCGGGTGCGGTCGCTGTCGAGGCGGGTGAGGGCGGTGGTGGCCGCAGCCCTGCCGAGTTCCTCCGCGTCCTGGGCGACCACCGTCAGAGCCGGTTCGAGCGCCTCGGCGAGCGCCACGTCGTCGAAGGCGACCACGGCGACGTCCTTGCGTCCGCTGCGGGCGAGTTCGGCGACTATGCCCAGCGCCATGATGTTGTTGCCGGCGAACAGCGCGGTGGGCGGATCGGCCAGGGTGAGGAGCCGGGCGGTCGCGGCCTCGGCGCCCTGCTGGTCGTGGGCGTTGGCGACGAGCGAGCGATCGTGGGGGATGTCGGCCTCCTGCAACGCGGAGCGGTAGCCGGCCAGTCGCTCGCGGCGCGTGTACAGCTTCACGGGCAGGTCCCCGACGAAGCCGATGCGCCGGTGTCCGTGGGCGATGAGGTGGGCCACGCCGTCATGGGCCCCGGCACGGTTGGAGCTGACGATGCTGTCCGTGGCCAGCCCGACGCCGGGACGGTCGAGGAAGACGACGGGGAGGCCGGCCGTGCGGTGGGGCTTGAGATGGGAGTGGTCGGCGCCGACGGACGGAACGACCATCAGAATGCTGACCCGGCGGGCCAGGAACTTGTCGGTCAGGGCGCGTTCGCGGTCGGGGTCGTCCGCGGAGGAGCCCATGAGCAGGGTCAGGCCGCGGTCGCGGACGGTGTCCTCGATGGCGCGGGCCACGGCGCCGAAGAACGGGTTGGCGAGGTCGGGGATGACCAGGCCGACGGTGGTGTCCGGGCCGCCGACGCGGATGTTGCGAGCCATCAGGTTCGGCTGGAAGCCGAGCCTGGCCACTGCGGCCAGTACCTGTTCCCTGGTCTGCGCGGAGGCGGGCCCGTCCTCGTTGAGGACTCGGGAGACCGTCTTGGCGCTGACGCCGACTTCTCGCGCGACGTCGGCCAGGGTGGGGCGGCGGTTGGCTGCCATGGAGGTAACCGTCTCCTGAGGGCTCTCGGTTCCGGCCGCGGCCTCGGCCGAAACTGCGAGAGCGGGTTGTGCTGTCAGGTGGCCTGGACTCCGGCGGCCTTGGCGGCCTCCGAATCCGCTACGACAGTATCTCCGGCCTCGTCGACGGTGAGTGCGCCGGTCATGATGGCGACGACCTCGGCCATGGAGTAGTCGGAGGGATTGATCAGGGCGGCGCGCCGGCCGAGGCGGTGGACGTGGATCCGGTCGGCGATCTCGAAGACGTGGGGCATGTTGTGACTGATGAGCACGACCGGCATGCCCTTGTCGCGGACGCGGCGGATCAGGTCGAGGACCTGGCCGGACTCCTTCACTCCGAGGGCGGCGGTGGGTTCGTCCATGACGACGACCGAGCGGGCCCAGGCGACGGCGCGGGCCACGGCGACGGCCTGGCGCTGTCCGCCGGAGAGGGTCTCCACGGCCTGGGTCAGCGAGCGCAGTCCGATCTTCATCCCCTCCAGGTCCTCAACCAGGTCACGGACGAGGGCTTCGACTGGCAGATCCCCGGGCTGCGGGAGGAGGTCGTCACGGAGC
>NZ_JBEPBI010000414.1:0-4405 GCF_040299045.1 Streptomyces sp. NPDC001027 | reverse complement strand
GGACCTCCAGTACTCGGTCGCCGACGTGAACCGCCGTGTTCCGATGGCGTTGCTGGCCATCATCTTCGCCGTCGCCGTCGTGGTCGTCGGGCGGCCGCCCGGCCGGCCGTCGGCCGTGCGCCGGTGCGCCGGGCGGCCGGCGCCCTACTGGGCGGAGGCCGTCAGGTCGCCGCGGCGGGGCGCCGCGAAGCCCTCCAGCGCCGGCCGGGTCAGCCCGCTCGCCTCGCTCACCTCGTCGGGGTCGAGCGCGCCGCAGTCCAGACCGCGCAGCAGATATCCGCTGAGGGCCTTTGCGGTCGCCGGCTCGTCCATCACGTCCCCGCCGGCTCGGCCGGCGTACCGGGACAGACGCTCGGCGGCCTGGACGAAGCCCTCGCGATAGAAGGCGAAGACGGCCGCGTAGCGGGTGGGCAGATGGCCCGGGTGCATGTCCCAGCCCTGGTAGTAGGCGCGGGCCAGGGCGCGGCGGGTGAGGCCGTAGTGCAGCCGCCAGGCGTCGTGGACCCGTGCGGTCGGGCCGACCGGCAGGACGTTCGTGGAGCCGTCGGAGACGCGTACGCCGGTGCCTGCGGCGGCGACCTGCATGACCGCCTTGGCGTGGTCGGCGGCGGGGTGGTCGCTCGCCTGGTGGGCGGCGGAGACGCCGAGACAGGCGCTGTAGTCGAAGGTGCCGTAGTGCAGTCCGGTGGCGCGGCCCTCGGCGGCCTGGATCATGCGGGCGACCGCGGCGGTGCCGTCGGCGGCGAGGATGGACTGGCTGGTCTCGATCTGGATCTCGAAGCCGAGGCGGCCGGGAGTGAGGCCGCGCGCCTCCTCGAAGGCCTCCAGGAGCCGGACCATGGCGGTGACCTGCTCCGGGTACGTCACCTTCGGCAGGGTGAGGACCAGGCCGTCGGGCAGGCCGCCGGCGTCCGCGAGGCCGGTGAGGAAGACGTCGAGGGTGCGGATGCCGCGGTCGCGCACGGCGGCCTCCATGCACTTCATGCGGATGCCCGTGTAGGGGGCCGCGGCGCCCTCGGCGTACGCCCGCGCGATCAGCCGGGCGGCCCGGGCGGCCGCCTCGTCCTCCTCCGCGTCCGGGCGGGGTCCGTAGCCGTCCTCGAAGTCGACCCGCAGGTCTTCGACGGGCTCGCGTTCCAGCTTGGCCCGCACGCGCGCGTAGACGGGCTCGGCAAGGTCGTCGGACAGGCCGAGGCAGGCGGCGAAGGAGGCCGCGTCGGGGGCGTGCGCGTCGAGGGCGGCGAGGGCCCGGTCGCCCCAGGAGCGGATCGTGTCGCCGTCGAAGACGTCGCCGGGGACGTAGACGGTGTGGACGGGCTGGCGCGTGCCGGGGTCGCCGGGATAGCGGCGGTCGAGTTCGGCGTCGACCGGGGCCAGGGACGCGCTGATCTTCTCGCTGACGGCGCCCGCGAGGCTCGTCGCCACCGTCTCCTGCTGGCCCTGACCCATTCCGCATCCTCCAGTTTTCCGCTGTACGGAATCAATAATCCGTAGAGTGAAGTTATCCGGGTGTCTTCCGGCGGGTCAACACCTTGTCCACGGCACGGTCCCGCGCACGTCTCGCCGCACCCACGCCCTCTTCCGTACAACAGTTCACCCGTTCATCCTGTCTCACGGGGCGCGTGGGACCGAAGACGAGGGGGACGCATGACGAGGAGCGGCAGGCCGACCCGGCGGGCGGGGCTGAGGACCGTGCTGGCGGCCCTGGCCGCCGTCCCCCTGATCGGCACGGCGGGGGCGTCCGCCGCCCGGCAGGAGAGCCTGCCGCGCGGGATGCTCCGGCCGGCGCCCTTCCCTCCGCTCGAGGTCATGACGTTCAACCTGCGCTTCGCCTCCGCCCGCAGGCCCCACAGCTGGGCCGTGCGCCGTCCCGTGATGCGGCAGTTGCTGCACCGGGCGGCCCCGCACGTCATCGGCACCCAGGAGGGCCGCCCGCAGCAGCTGCTGGACATCGAGGCCGACCTCGGACCGCACTACGCCTGGATCGGGACCAGCCGGGGCGTGGGCCCCGACGAGGCGGTGGCCGTCTTCTACGACACACGCCGGCTCGTCCCGGCCGAGTACGGGCACTTCTGGCTGTCCGACACCCCGCAGGTGCGCGGCTCCAACACCTGGGGCGGCGGGCATCCCCGCATGGTCACCTGGGTCCGCTTCCGCGATCTGCTGGCCTCGGGGCGGCAGTTCTGCGTGCTCAACACCCATCTCGACAACGCGAGCCAGTACGCGCGCGAACGCGCCGCCGCGCTCATCGCCGCGCGGATCTCCCGCTTCGACACCGCGCTGCCGCTGCTGCTGACCGGCGACTTCAACACCGTCGCGCACGAGAACCCGGTGTACGACAGGCTGCTCGCCGCCGGACTGGTGGACACCTGGGACACGGCACGCACGCGGGGCGACGCGTACGCCACGTATCACGGGTACAAGGCGCTGACCCCGAACGGGAGCCGCATCGACTGGATCCTCGCGACGCCCGGCGTGCGGGTCCAGCGGGAGTGGACCGACGCCTTCAGCGTGAACGGTCAGTACCCGAGCGACCATCTGCCGGTGCGGGCCTCGCTGACCATGGGATGAGCGAAGCCCCCGCGACCTGGGGTCACGGGGGCCTGGCGCGGTCCTGCCGACCGCCGGGGTGATCAGCCCTTGCGGGTCTTGATCTCCTCGGTGAGCTGCGGGACGACGTCGAAGAGGTCGCCGACGACGCCGTAGTCGACGAGGTCGAAGATCGGGGCCTCGGCGTCCTTGTTGACGGCGACGATGGTCTTCGAGGTCTGCATGCCGGCGCGGTGCTGGATGGCGCCGGAGATGCCGTTGGCGATGTAGAGCTGCGGGGAGACCGACTTGCCGGTCTGGCCCACCTGGTTGGTGTGCGGGTACCAGCCGGCGTCCACCGCGGCGCGGGAGGCGCCGACGGCCGCGCCGAGCGAGTCGGCGAGGGCCTCGATGAGTCCGAAGTTCTCCGCGCCGTTGACGCCGCGGCCGCCGGAGACGACGATCGCGGCCTCGGTCAGCTCCGGGCGGCCGGTCGACTCGCGCGGGGTGCGGCCGGTGACCTTGGTGCCGGTGGCCAGCGCGGAGAAGGCGACGGCGAGGGCCTCGACCGCGCCGGCGGCGGGGGCGGCCTCGACCGCGGCCGAGTTCGGCTTCACGGTGATGACCGGGATGCCCTTGGAGACGCGGGACTTGGTCGAGAAGGACGCGGCGAACACCGACTGGGTGGCCACCGGGCCCTCGTCGCCGGCCTCGAGGTCGACGGCGTCGGTGATGATGCCGGAGCCGATGCGCAGCGCCAGACGGGCGGCGATCTCCTTGCCCTCGGCGGAGGAGGGGACGAGGACGGCGGCCGGGGAGACGGCGGCGACGGCTGCCTGCAGCGCGTCCACCTTGGGCACGACGAGGTAGTCGGCGTACTCGGAGGCGTCGTGGGTGAGGACGCGGGCAGCGCCGTGCTCGGCCAGCGCGGCGGCGGTGCTCTCGGCGCCGGCGCCCAGCGCGACGGCGACGGGCTCGCCGATGCGGCGGGCCAGCGTCAGCAGCTCCAGGGTGGGCTTGCGGACGGCGCCGTCCACGTGGTCGACGTAGACGAGGACTTCAGCCATGGGATTTGCTCTCCTGCGAAACGAAGTTGAGGGGCGGTCGGCGTGGGGCCTTTAGATGAACTTCTGGCCCGCGAGGAACTCGGCGAGCTGCTTGCCGCCCTCGCCCTCGTCCTTGACGATCGTGCCCGCGGTGCGGGCGGGACGCTGGGTCGCGGAGTCGACCGCGGTCCACGCGCCCTCGAGACCGACTTCCTCGGCCTCCAGGTCCAGGTCCGACAGGTCCCAGGACTCCACCGGCTTCTTCTTCGCCGCCATGATGCCCTTGAAGGACGGGTAACGCGCTTCACCCGACTGGTCGGTGACCGACACGACGGCCGGCAGGGACGCCTCGAGCTGCTCGGAAGCGGCGTCGCCGTCGCGGCGGCCCTTGACCGTGCCGTCCTCGACCGAGACCTCGGAGAGCAGGGTGACCTGCGGGACGCCCAGGCGCTCGGCCAGCAGGGCCGGGACGACGCCCATGGTGCCGTCGGTGGAGGCCAGACCGGAGATCACCAGGTCGTAGCCGGCCTTCTCGACGGCCTTGGCGAGCACCAGGGAGGTGCCGATGGCGTCGGTGCCGTGCAGGTCGTCGTCCTCGACGTGGATCGCCTTGTCGGCGCCCATCGACAGCGCCTTGCGCAGCGCGTCCTTGGCGTCCTCGGGGCCCACCGTGAGAACGGTGATCTCCACGTCGTCGTCGGAGTTCTCGGAGATCTGCAGCGCCTGCTCGACCGCGTACTCGTCGAGCTCGGAGAGCAGACCGTCCACGTCGTCCCGGTCGACGGTCAGGTCATCGGCGAAGTGCCGGTCGCCAGTGGCGTCGGGCACGT
>NZ_JBEPBI010000413.1:0-4424 GCF_040299045.1 Streptomyces sp. NPDC001027 | reverse complement strand
GGCGGGAGCCGCCAGAGCGGTCGTGGCCCCCAGCGCCAGAGCCGCCACGGCCGCGGCGCCCAGCATGGAGTGAGTGAAGCGCATATTTCCCCCTTGTGATCTTACGAGTTGGTTACTCCTGCCTTATGTGACCAGCAGGCCATCTGGATGGTTGTGCCGGGTTAGCCGGACTTTTCGGCCATAACTAACCGAGCAATAGGCTGAATTGGGACGCAACCGAAGGCGCTTGCGGGAGCACGGGAGCACGGGGCCGCTCGTCGCGCGTCGGGTCGCCGAGCATGGAGGCGAGGAAGAAGAATGCGCGGCAGCACCGTTCTTCTCGATCCACCGGAAGGTACGCAGACCATGAGCAGCCAGGACGACCGTTGGGCGAAGCTGACAGGCGGGCAGGCCGGAGAGGAGTACGCCCGGCGGTTCGCGCGGCTGGCGGCATCGGGTCAGGACGTCCACGGCGAGGCCGCCTTCTGCGACGCGTTGCTGAAGCCTGCGGCCCGCGTACTCGACGCCGGCTGCGGCACCGGGCGGATCGCCGTCCGGCTGACCGAGCTGGGTCACCGCTGCACGGGCGTGGACGTCGACCGTTCGATGCTGGCCGTCGCCCGCCGCGACGCCCCCGGCCAGGAATGGCTCCACGGCGACCTGGCCCACCTGGACGGCCTCGGTCTGGAACCGGGCTTCGACCTGGCGCTCGCGGCAGGCAACGTCATCCCCCTGCTGGCTCCCGGCACCGAACCTGCTGTCGTACGGCAACTCGCCGCCGTCCTGCGTCCGGGCGGACTTCTGGTCACCGGGATGGGGTTGGACGCGGAGCACCTGCCGCTGCCGGAACCGACGGTGACACTGGAGGAGTTCGACGACTGGTGCACACAGGCAGGACTGACGCTGCGGCAGCGCTACGCCACCTGGTCCGGCGACCCCTACCGGCCGGGCGGCGGATACGCCGTCAGCGTGCACGCCCGCCCCCTCGCCTGAACGTGCGCCCTCCCGGCCCGGTGTCTCGTCCTGCGGCTAATCTGCCGTGTGTGGATCGACCCCTTCGCCCCCGGCAGATGATCACCCGGCTCGTCGACGGACGCATCTGCGCCTACGACCTTGCCGCAGGCGGCCAGGGTGCGCTGTCGCCGGTCCTGGTCTGCAGGCCTCCCGGCGACGAGGACGTCGTCGACCACGCCGTCACCGCCGATCTCGCGCGCGTCTACTGCACGACCCTCGACGCGGCCCTCTGCACCACGGCGGACGGGGCCGAGGTCTGGCGGTCGGGGTTCGAGCCGGCCTCGGACCAGCGGCACGGGCACCGGCCCGGTTGTCTGCTGTCGTCGGACGAACGCGTGCTGTGGGTGTACCGGCCCGACGCGATGGCCGGCCGCGACCGCCCCGACCAGTGGGTGGCCCTGGACGCCGGCACCGGGGAGGTGCGCGCCCAGGCCGATCTGCAGACCGTCGGGCACGCTGGGCAGCAACTGCTGCACCCGGCGGGCGAGGAGGTCCTCCTCGACGTGGGCGAGGGGCAGGACGGCTCGGTCATCCACCGTGCGTCGCTGGGCGCGGACGGTATGCGTCTCTTCGGCTATCCGTGGGCGGACCGGTGCCTCATCGACCTGTCGCCCGACGGACACCACTTCATGACCGTCCACCACGAACAGGCCGACGTCGCCGTCCACGCCTACCCCGACGGCGAGGTGAGGTTCGCCCTGTCCGTCGACGCCTTCGGACACGACCCCGAAGAGGTCTACGTGGAATGGAGCGGCGGTTACCTGGACCCGCACACCCTCATCGTGACCCTCGTCGGCGAGACCGAGGACGAGGAGGAGTGGTTCCGCCGCTACCGCGTGGACGCGCGCTCGGGCCAGGTGCGATCCGAGTTCGACGCGCGCACGGACAACCCCTACGACATCCGGCTCCTCGGAGACGGATCCTGGCTCACCACGCACGCCTCCGGCCACCCGATCCGCTGGACCGACGCATAGGGGCGTCCCCGTCCGATCCGGACCGGTCTCCCGCTCGAGCAGTTCGGCGGGAGACCCGGACGGCCGGTGTTCAGGCGCCGTTCGCGCTCGACGCGGAGGACGAAGCGGGTGCGGCGGCACGCACCACCGTCGTCCCCTCTCCGGAGCCGCTGCCGGCGAGCCACTGGTCCCATCCCAGGTTGAAGTCGGCGTACCCGTTGTCGGCCGAGGCCTTGGCACGCGGAGATCCGGTGATGGTGATCGGATCACCCTGCTTGACCTGGTCGTAGAACCACTTGGCGTCCGACAGCGACAGGTGGACGCAGCCGTGCGAGCCGCGGGCGCTGCCACTGCCCGGATTCGGGTCGCCGGTCGAGTAGTGCACGTAGGTGCCGGACTGCGTCAGGTGGACGTCCCAGGGGAGCGTCAGATCGTAGTAGTTGGGGCTGCCCTTGTCGCAGCTGATGCCGACGCTGCAGGAGGTCATGTGGACCTTCTCCTGCTTGTCGATGACGGCCATCGTGCCGTTCCACGTCGGATACTGGGCGCTGCCCGCGTTGATCGACAGGTTGCGCAGCGTGCTGCCGTTGCGGGTCACCTTCATGGTGTGGCCGGTCACCGAGACGTCCGCGCGCACGTCGTCGCCGATCTTGAAGGTGTGCGTGTAACTGCGCACGCCGAAGCGGCCGTTGCCGTTGCTGACGCCGTTCATGTCGGCGTCGATCTGCACGGTCGTGCCGGAGGGCCAGTACTCCTTCGGACGCCAGTCGGCGCGCTTGTCGCCGAACCAGTGCCAGGCCCCGACCACCGGTTGCGAGGTGCTCACCTTCATGTGCTTCTCGACCGCGGCCCGGGCCTTGGCCGCCACCGGATTGGTGAAGACGACCGAGATCGGCATGGCCACGCCGACGGTGGCTCCCGTCTGCGGGGTGATCGTCTCCAGCAGCATCGGCGGCCCGGCGGGCTTCGTCGGCGAGGGAGAGGCGCTCGCGCTCGGCTTTCCCGACGCCTTGGAGTCGCCTCCGCCCGCCTTGTCGCTGCCGCCCCCGCCGCAGGCACTCGCGCCCACCAGCACCACACCCGTGACCAGTGCGATCCCTATGCCGCCCTTGCGCCGTCCCACGACGTGCCCCGCTCTCTCGGTCCTCGGCCCTGACGGGCCCGACGCAGGGTGAGACAAACGCGGAGCGGTCCCCAGTTGCACGTGCCGCGTAAAACGTGTCCCAAGACTCGGCGGGCAGCGGGGCCGGAAGAAGGGGTCGTGATCGGCCGGGAAAAGGCTTTGAGCGAGGCGGAGCCACTCTGCTACTTTCGCGGTGGACCGTGAAATCGTCGTAGGGAGGTGAGACCCGTGAACACAGTTACCCATGGGTGCTCCCTCAACCCGTCACGGTCCGGCGGCTGACGTTCGGTGTCGCCAGGAGCGCCTGATCGGGGCACTTCTGGAGGGAGACTCCGATGAACACACAGCCTTTCACTCCTGCCCTGGGCGAGAACGCGGTGACGATCACGCGTGTCGCGGAACGCCACTGGCATGCACTGGATGACGACCTGGTGGTCGGACGCGGGCACGCGGGGCCCCGGCCCGACGGCCGCTTGTTCGTCAGCATCGACGCCTGGCACGACGCCGTCTTCGACCGGCTGGCCGAGGCCATGCTGGCGGAACTGCCGGCGCCGCTGTACACGGTGGTCGACGAGGCCGACGTCGAGCTGACCGCCCGCTGGCGGCGTGCCGGGTTCGTGATCCGCCGCCGCGAGTGGGAGTACCTCGTGCCCACCGATCCGCGGGTCACAGGGCTCGAGGCGGTCCTCCCGCCTGCGGGCGTCACGATCGTGCCCGCCGGGCAGGCGGACGCACGTCTGCTGCGGGAGGCGGACCGGGCGATCCGCGACGAGGTCGAGGCCACCGTGGGCTGGCAGTCGATGCCCGCGGAGGTCGTCCCGCACCCCGGAGGCGACACCGTCGGCGATCCGGCGAAGTACGCGGTGGCCGCGGCGCCGGACCGCTATCTGGGTCTGATCCGGGTGGTGACGGCGATCCGACCGCGCATCGGGCTGGTGGCGGTACGGGCCGGCGAGCAGCGCCGCGGCATCGCGCGGGCACTTCTGGCCCACGCGTTGGCGACGCAGCACCGCCTTGGCTTCGACGCCGCCTGGACCGAGGTCCACGAGTCCAACCAGGCGGCCTCGGCGCTGTTCGAGGGCGCCGGCGGCCGACCGGTGAGCAGCAACCTGGAGTTGGTCCGATGACGAAGAACAAGAACGTCATCGAAGTCGAGGGCAAGATCGTCGAGTGCCTTCGCAGCGCCATGTTCACCGTGGAGCTGGACAACGGTCACCAGGTGCTCGCGCACATCAGCGGGAAGATCCGCAAGAACTACATCAAGATCCTCCTGGAGGACCGGGTGCTGGTGGAGCTCCCGCCGTACGACCTGACGCGCGGTCGGATCGTGTTCCGGTACCGGAACTGACGGCGGC
>NZ_JBEPBI010000412.1:0-4444 GCF_040299045.1 Streptomyces sp. NPDC001027 | reverse complement strand
ACGCCGTGGAGGCGCACGGCACCGGAACCGTCCTCGGCGACCCCATCGAGGCCCAGGCGCTGATCGCGGCCTACGGCCAGCACCGCGACGAGGACCGGCCGCTGTGGCTCGGCTCGTTGAAGTCCAACATCGGGCACAGCCAGGCCGCCGCGGGCGTCGGCGGCGTCATCAAGATGGTCATGGCCCTGCGCGAAGGGATCCTGCCGCGCACCCTGTACGCGGACGACCCGACGCCGCACGTCGACTGGAACGCCGGCCGGGTCCGGCTGCTGAACGAGGAACAGCCCTGGCCCGTCACCGGCCGCGCCCGCCGCGCCGGGGTGTCCTCCTTCGGCATGAGCGGCACCAACGCACACGTCATCGTCGAGCAGGCCCCCGATGCGCCGGAGTCGCCCGCCGGGCGGACCGCGCTGCCCGCCGTCCCGGTGCTGCTGTCGGCCCGCACGCCCGCCGCGCTGCGCGCCCAGGCCGTCCGGCTGCGCGCCCACCTGCGCGCCCGGCCCGGCACGTCGCTCACCGACCTCGGCTACACCCTGGCCGTCGGTCGGGCATCCTTCGCCCACCGCGCGGCCGTCCTGGCCGACGACGCGGACCGGCTCGACGAGACGCTCGCCGCGCTGGCCGCCGACGGACCGCTCACCGTGCCCGCAACAGTCGGCACGGCCGTCCCCGGAGGCGACGAACCCGTGCTCGTCTTTCCGGGACAGGGCGCCCAGTGGGCCGGCATGGCCCGCGAACTCCTCCACGAGTCAGCGGTGTTCGCCGAACTGATCGACCGCCTCGAGCAGGCGCTCGCCCCGCACGTCGACTGGTCCCTGACAGCGGTGCTGCGGGGCGACGACGACGCCGCCGACCTCGGCCGCGTCGACGTCGTCCAGCCCGCCCTGTGGGCCGTCATGGTGGCGACCGCCGCTCTGTGGCAAGCCCACGGCGTCCGTCCGGCCGCCGTCGTCGGACACTCCCAGGGCGAGATCGCCGCCGCGTGCGTCGCCGGCGCACTGAGTCTGGAGGACGGCGCCCGGGTCGTCGCCCTGCGCAGCCGGGCCATCACCGCGATCGCCGGCGCCGGCGGCATGATGTCCGTGCCGCTGCCGGCCGACGACACCCGCGCCCGCATGGCGCCGTGGGCGGACCGGCTCGCCGTCGCGGCCGTCAACGGACCCACGTCCGTCGTCGTCTCCGGCGAGGCCGGCGCACTGGACGAACTGCACGTCGCCCTCACGGCCGACGGCATCCGGGCCCGCAAGGTCAACGTGGACTACGGGTCGCACTCCGCACAGGTCGAGGCGATCCGGGACACCGTCCTCGCCGCCTTGGACGGCATCACGCCACGGGAGGCGGAGATCCCCTTCCGCTCCTCCCTCACCGGCGACTGGCTCGACACCACCGGGCTGACCGCCGACTACTGGTACGCCAACCTGCGCGAGACCGTCCGCTTCGAGGACGCCGTGCGCGGCCTGATCGCCGCCGGACACCGCAGCTTCATCGAGGTCGGACCGCATCCCGTGCTCGCGGTCGGACTGCGTGACACCCTCGACGCGGCCGGAGCCGACGGCGCCGTCCTCGGCTCCCTGCGACGCGACCGGGGCGACCTCAGGCAGTTCCTCGACGCGCTCGCCGAGGCGCACGTGCACGGCGTCGGCATCGACTTCGAAGCCCTCTTCGCCGGCACCGGCGCCACCCGCACCGACCTGCCCACCTACCCGTTCGAGCACCGGCGCTACTGGCCGAACCTGCGGGAGGCGGTCGCCGCCGACCTCGCCGCCGACGGCGGGCTCACGGCCGACTCCGTCGAGGCCCGCTTCTGGCAGACCGTCGAGCAGGAGGACCTGGAGAGCCTGACCGACGCCCTCGACCTGCCCGCCGACGCCCCGCTCAGCAGCGTGCTGCCCGCGCTGGGCAGCTGGCGGCGCGCCCGCCGGGCACTGGCCACCACGGACGCCTTGCGCTACCGCGTCGCCTTCACGCCGCTCGACCTCGGCCCGGCCGCCCTCACCGGAACCTGGCTGCTGGTCGCCCCCGCCGACACCACCGGCCACACCGCGCTCGCCGACGCGGTCGCCGACGCGCTGGCCGTGGGCGGCGCCCGCACGGTCCGCCGGATCGTCCTGCCGGACGGCGGCGCGGACCGGGCCACGCTCGCGGGCCTCCTCACGGCCGACGAGGACACGGGACGCGTCGACGGCCTGCTCTCCCTGCTCGCACTCGACACCCGCGACCACCCCGCCCACCCGGCCGTCCCGGTCGGCCTCGCCTCCACGCTCGCCCTGGTGCAGGCACTGGGCGACCTCGGCGTCGACGCGCCCCTGTGGTGCGCGACCCGCGGCGCCGTCGCCGTGGGCGCGGCCGATCCCGCGCCGGACGCCGCCCAGGCCCTCGTCTGGGGCCTCGGCCGGGTCGCCGCCATGGAGCACGCCGAACGCTGGGGCGGCCTGATCGATCTGCCCGCCGACCTCGACGCCCGCTCCGCCACCCGCCTGACCGCCGTCCTCGCCGACCCCGGCCAGGAGGACCAGATCGCACTGCGCGCCACGGGCGCCCACGGCCGGCGGCTGGTCCACGCCCCGGCCGCGGACGTCGTCGCCCAGAGCTGGAAGCCCCGCGGAACCGTCCTGGTCACCGGGGGCACGGGAGCCCTGGGCGGGCACGTCGCCCGTTGGCTCGCCGACCGCGGCGCGACCAGTCTGGTGCTGGCCGGCCGCCGCGGCGCCGACGCGCCGGGCGCCGTCGACCTGCGGGACGAACTCACCGCCCGTGGAGTCGACGTCACCCTCGCGGCCTGCGACGCGGCCGACCGCACCGCCCTCGCCGGCCTGCTCGCCGCGGTCCCCGCGGACCGGCCGCTGGACGCGGTGTTCCACGTCGCCGGCGCCCTCGACGACGGCGTGATCGAGTCACTCGGCGCCGACCGCATGGAACCCGTCCTGCGCGGCAAGGCCGCCGCCGCACGGGCCCTGCACGAACTCACCCGCGACCTCGGCCTCTCCGCCTTCGTCATGTTCTCCTCCACCGCGGGCGTCCTCGGCGGCGCGGGCCTCGGCAACTACGCTCCCGGCAACGCGTATCTCGACGCGCTCGCCGCCGAACGCCGTGCCGCCGGCCTTCCCGCCACCGCCGTCTCCTGGGGCCTGTGGGCCGAGGGCGGCATGGTGGGAGACGCCGCCGGCGACCGCATGCGCCGTTACGGAGTGCACCCCATGGACACCGCCGTGGCCTGCGAGGCCCTCGGCCGTGCCCTCGACCTCGGCGACGCCCACGTCGTCGTCACCGACCTGCGCTGGGACACCTACGCGCTGTCCTTCGCCGCCCCGCGGCCGACCCGTCTCCTCGACGAACTGCCTGCCGCACGGCGGGCGTTGCAGGCCGTGCGGCAGGACACGACGGCTGCGGCCGAGGTGTCGTCGCTGCACGCCCACCTGACGGCCCTGCCCGACTACGAACGGGCCGGCGCCGCCCTGGAGATCGTGCGCGGACACGTCGCGAGCGTCCTCGGATACCCCTCGGCCGACGCCGTCGAACCCGAACTCCCCTTCACCGACCTCGGCATCGACTCGCTCAGCGCCATCGAACTGCGCAACGGCATGAACCGCGTCACCGGCCTGCGCCTGCCGAGCACCCTCGTCTTCGACCACCCCGACTGCCGGAGCCTGGCCGACTTCCTGCTCACCCAGATCGCCGACGACACCGCACCCGCCGCGCCCGACGAAGCCCGGCGCCGCACCGCGGTCGACGACGACCCGATCGCCGTCGTCGCCATGGGCTGCCGGTTCCCCGGCGGCATCGACACCCCCGAACAGCTGTGGCGGATGCTCCTGGACGGCGAAGAGGGCCTCGTCCCCTTCCCCGAGGACCGCGGCTGGGATCTCGACGCCCTCCACCGCCCCGAGCCCGGCAAGGGGGTCGCCGTCCACACCCGGACCGGGGGATTCCTCAGCGACGCGGGCGGGTTCGACCCGGCGTTCTTCAACATCTCGCCGCGCGAGGCCGTGGCGATGGACCCGCAGCAGCGCCTCCTGCTGGAGATGGCGTGGGAGACGTTCGAGCGGGCGGGGATCGACCCGCGGTCGCTGCGCGGCAGCCGCACCGGTGTGTTCGCCGGCACCAACGGCCAGGACTACACCGGAATGCTCGCCGCGTCGGGCGAGGACTTCGAGGGCTACATGCTCACCGGCAACGCCGCCAGCGTCGTCTCCGGCCGACTGTCCTACACCTTCGGGCTGGAAGGCCCGGCGGTCACCGTCGACACCGCCTGCTCCGCCTCTCTCGTGGCCCTGCACCTCGCCGCGCAGTCCCTGCGCAACGGCGAATGCGACCTCGCCCTCGCCGGCGGCGTCACGGTCATGGCCTCACCCGGTCTGTTCGTGGACTTCAGTCGTCAGCAGGGGTTGGCGGCGGACGGTCGGTGCAAGGCGTTCGCGGAGGCGGCGGACGGGACGGGGTTCTC
>NZ_JBEPBI010000411.1:0-4448 GCF_040299045.1 Streptomyces sp. NPDC001027 | reverse complement strand
TCAACTCGCTCGCCGACTACCTCACCAAAATCAACCCACCAACCACCAATACCTAACAGCAACTTAGAGTCGCCATTTCAGGCGCATCACACTAGAAGTCCGCCGCCGTGAATCGGCCCAGGTTCTTGCTGCGCATGGCAGGAAGCCTGGCGAAGAGGGTCCGCTCTGTCCAACGGATAAACCGCCGCGGTGAGCGCCGACGGCACTGCCCGCGGCGCGACTGGCGGCGGCACGACCGGCGCCGCGACCGGCGGGGTACGGGCGGAGGCGCCCCGGGGACGGTCGGTCGCCGCGCGGCGCCGCTCCGCTCCGCTCCGGGACGGCCACGCCCATGCCCCTCCCCGGCGGGCTCACGTCACCGGGCGGGTTCCGGGCCGGGGGGCCGCACGGGTCGCCATGACCTCTCCTTGGGCTCGGGTTTCGCGAAGCTCCCCGCCCGGCTGGTCGTCAGGCCCAGCCCCACCAGCCCCTCCGCCAGCTTCACCGCCGCCCCCACCCCGTCGACGACCGGAACGCCCAGCTTGTCGCCCACTGCCCGCTGCAGCCCCGTCATCCCGGCGCATCCGAGGACCAGCACCTCGGCTCCGGCCTGCCGGCACCGCTCGGCCGCGGCCAGGAACGCCGCCTCCGTGCGCTCGACGTCGCCGAGGTCGAGAACGCCGAGGCCGGTGCCGACGACGGCGGCGCAGTTGCGGCCCACGCCGGCGAGCTCCAGGCTGTCCTCGATCTGGCCGCAGGAGCGTTCCAGCGTGGTCACCACCCCGTACCGGCGCCCCAGCAGACACGCCAGGTGCGCCGCGGCCTCGGTGATGTCGACGACGGGCACGTCGACCAACTCCCGCACGCCCTCCCGGCCGTGCTCGCCGAATCCGGCCATGACCACGGCGTCATAGGGCGGTCCGGCGTAGGTCCGCAGTGCGTCCATGACCGCCGCGGCGGAGAGATAGCTGTCCAGCCAGCTCTCCGCCGACTCGGGACCCCACTCGGGGGTCAGTCCGGTCACTGCGGTGCCCGGACCTGCCGCGGCCCGGGCGCCTCGCACGATCTCCTCGGTCATCTCCCGCGTGGTGTTGCAGTTGGTGACGACGATCCGTACGTTCCGCACTCCGGTCAGACCTCCACCGGCTTCTCGGCGACGGCCGCGGCGCCCGCCGTCCGCTCGTCGCGGCACAGCAGGACGTAGAGACCCGCGCCGAGGGCCGTCCCGATGAACCAGGAGTAGGGGGCGACATCGCTGAACGTCTTCACCAGCGCGAGGACCGCCGCGACCGCGGCCGAGGGCAGGAACGCCCACAGGGCCTTGGGGTTGACGCCCCTGCGGTAGTAGTAGCGGGAGCCGGGCCGGCCGTCGAAGAGCTCCTGCACATCGACCCGGCCGCGCTTGACCCAGTAGTAGTCGACCATGATCACGCCGAACAGCGGGCCGAGGAAGGCCCCGAGGCCGCCGAGGAAGTAGTTGACGACGGTGGGGTTGGAGAAGAGGTTCCAGGGCGTGACGACCAGGGCGGCGACCGTGCTGATCATGCCGCCGACCTTGAACGTGATCTTCTGCGGCCAGACGTTGGCGAGGTCGTACGCAGGCGAGACGAAGTTGGCCACGATGTTGACGCCCATGGTCGCGATGGCGAAGGTGAGCGCGCCCAGGACGAGCACCCAGGTGTTGCCGACCTTGGCGACCAGTTCCGCCGGGTCGGTGATGGCCTCCCCGAACACCTCCAGCGAGCCGGCCGTCACGATCACGGAAACCACCACGAACGCCGTCGAGTTGAGCGGCAGGCCCCAGAAGTTGCCGCGCCGGACCGTGCGGTAGTCGGGCGCGAAGCGGGAGAAGTCACAGAAGTTGAGCATCAGGGTGCCGTAGGTGGCGAGGATCAGGCCGATCGCGCCGAACCACTGCCGCCACTGTTCGCCCACGGAGACCGGGTGCGGGGTGGAGGTCAGGGAGATGGTCCAGCCGGCCTTGGACAGCACCCACACCGCCAGGGCGATCATCACCAGCCAGATCGCCGGACCGCAGAAGTCCTGGAACTTGCGCACCGACTCCATGCCCCGGCTGATGATCAGCGCCTGGATCAGCCAGAGCGACACGAACGACACCCAGCCGAGCGCGTCGAGGCCCAGGAACGAGCTGTGCGTCCAGGACTCGAGGCCCGGCCAGGCCGCCAGCAGCATCACGTTGACGGCGACCGAGGCGAGATAGGTCTGGATGCCGTACCACATGATGGCGATCACGGCCCGTATGAGGGCCGGGATGTTGGCTCCCCAGACTCCGAAGCTGATACGGCTGACGACCGGGAAGGGCACCCCGTGCCGCTGGCCGATCCTGCCCATCCAGTTCATGCCGACGTAGATGAGCACGAAGCCCACGAGGAGCGATGTGAAGATCTGCCAGACGTTCATGCCGAGGACCAGCAGACCGGCGGCGAAGGTGTAGTTGCCGAGGTTGTGGACGTCCGACATCCACATGGCGAAGAGGTCGAAGACCTTCCAGTTCCGCTTGTCGGCGGGGGCGAGGTCTTCGTTGGTGAGCCGGGGGTCGGGGACGAACGCTGGCGCGCCGGTGACTTCGGCGCTGTCGGCGAGGGACACGGGGCCTCCCTGGGCGAGGGGACGGAGGAGGAGACTACGACCGGTCGTTTGGTATACCAAACTGCGGACATGGTCCCGTCGTCAAGCGTTCTGACCGATGTCCGTCCCGTTACAGCCCCGTGAAAGTCCCCTCGCATCGGCGAGGATGGGTCCATGACGAAGATCGAACCGCTCGGAGCGGTGCGCGAACGGGTGCTGGGGGCCCTTCGGCAGGAGATCATCGCCGGCAGTCTCCGCCCTGGAGACCGGCTCGTCGAGCGTGAGCTCGCCGAGCGCTTCGGCGTCTCCAGGGTTCCGGTGCGGGAAGCCATCCGGGCCCTCGTGGCCGAAGGCTTCGTCCTGTTCGAAACCCCGCGCCGTATCGTCGTACGCCCCCTGAGCCCCACCGACGTCAACGAGCTCTTCGAACTGCGCGAGGCCCTGGAGGTATACGCCGCCGGTCTCGCCGCCGCCCGCGCCACCCCTGAGGACCTCGCCGAACTGCGCGAACTCCTGACACGCGCGGCGAGCGCCACCGAAGCCGGCGACGCCGAGACGATCACCGACATCAACACCCGCTTCCACGACCGCCTCCTCGCCATGGCCGGCAACACCCTGCTGATCTCGGTCATGGAACCCGTCGCCGGGCGCCTGCAATGGCTCACCCGACGCAACGAGGAATGGCCTCAGCTCCTCACCGAACACCAGGAGCTGTACGACGCCATCGCCTCCGGCGACCCCGACCGCGCCCGCACGCACGCCCTCCACCACGTGCAGGCCAACTACCGCTCCACCGTGCGGCACCTCTTCGGGGACGCCCGCGAAGCCCCGTCCACACCCCTGCGCCCCGCCCTCGAAGGACCGAGCTGAACCTTCCCGCCGAGGGTTCAGCCGCGGCCTCCGGCGCCGGACCGCCTCCCCCGGCGTGGCCTCCTGGCGTCTGTACGCCGCCCAGGGCCGCGGCCACCGGCCCACGCGGCGGACTACGCCAGTCCCGCCGCCCCTGCAGCCGTCCGGAGCACATCACGCAGCATCTCGGCGGTGAGCCGACCGGTGAAGGTGTTGCGCTGGCTGACATGGAAGCAGCCGAAGACGTCGAGACCGTCACCGTCCGGCGGGCCGTCCAAGCGCACCCGCGCCCCGTGCGCGAAAACGGGCCGCGGCCTCGGCAGAACCCAGCCCGCCTCGCCGAACGCGGGCAGCGCGGCCTGCCAGCCGAAGCCGCCGAGCACCACGACCGCGCGCAACGTCGGCCTCAGCAGCCGCAGCTCCTGCACGAGCCAGGGCCGGCAGGTGTCCCGCTCCCCCGGAGTGGGCCGGTTCGCCGGCGGCGCACAGTGCACCGGCGAGGTGACCCGCACCCCGTACAGCTCGAGACCGTCGTCGACGGAGACGGAGGTGGGCTGCGACGCCAGCCCCACGTCGTACAGCGCCTGATACAGCACGTCCCCGGAACGGTCACCCGTGAACATCCGCCCCGTACGGTTCCCGCCGTGCGCGGCCGGGGCCAGCCCTACGATCAGCAGTCGCGCGTCGGCCGGCCCGAACCCGGGAACGGGCCGCCCCCAGTACGTCCAGTCGGCGAACGCCGCCCGCTTGTCACGCGCCGCCTCTTCACGCCAGGCCACCAGCCGAGGACACGCGTCACACCCCGCGACACGCCGGTCAAGCGCGACAAGAGCCGAGTCGGACCCGCCGCGCGCGCCGCCGGGGACTGCAGCAGCCGAACCACGGGAGCGGCCGCGGGAGGCGCCGGAGGCGGGAGGGGTGACAGAGGCCCGAGAGGTGCCGGGGGCGCGAGGGGTGCCGGGGGCGCGAGGGGTGCCGGGGGCTATAGGAATAGCGTGGGAGATCTTAAGAAAGTAGAGGTGGTAAAGTAT
>NZ_JBEPBI010000410.1:0-4479 GCF_040299045.1 Streptomyces sp. NPDC001027 | reverse complement strand
GACCGGCCGGCCCCGGCCGGCGGCCCGGCGCCGCCCGCCACGTCCGGGCTGCTCGGCATGCTGTCCGCGCTGGAGACGGCGGTCGCGCCGACCGGCGCGCAGTTGACCCGGCAGAACGACCTGGCCGCCCAGGGCATCCTCGAGATCGCTCCCGTCCAGGCGCCGCTGCCCGTGCTGGTGCTCGGGGCGCACCGGGTCCTGCCGGTGCGGATGCTGGATCTCGACGTCACCGAGGAGGCGTACGACGGCGAGCTCAACCCGATCAGGGCGCGGGTCACTCTGACGGTGCGCGTCCTCACCGTCGACGACGTCGGGTTCAGCCACCGGGCCGGCGGACTGTATCTGCAGTACCAGCAGGGCAGGGAGCGGTTCGCGGCGCTCGTCGGATACGGCCCCGGGTCGGTCGGCTATGCGGGGTGAGGAGCCGTGCGGCGAAGGGCGGGGACCACAGCAGGGGGCGACCGGGCGGCAGCCCGAGGAGGCCAGTGATGTTCGAGCCGAGCAGCAGGTATCACGCGATCCCGACCACGACCCGCACGCTCGCGGACGGGAGGACCGTTCGGCATCTGCGACGACGCTTCCTGCCCCGGCCCGAGGAGCTGACGGTCGTCGGCGAGCACGTGGTGGCGGCCGGAGACCGACTGGACCTGGTCGCGCACCGGCATTTCGGCGACCCGGAGCAGTCGTGGCGGATCGCCGACGCCAACCGCGCCGTGCGTCCGGACGAGTTGACGGCCGCACCCGGCCGCCGGCTGCGGATCGCCCTGCCGGCCGAGGCGTCCACGGCGGCAGGCCACGGCGCGGGGCCGCGATGACGCACGGCCTGCACCTCCTGCTGCTGGTCGGGGACACCGTGCCGGCCCCGGCCCCGGCGGCGCTGGTGGACGCCCTGCACGGGGTGCGGATCACCTCCGCGAGCGGCCGGACCAACGGCTTTCAGCTGACGTTCGCCGTCAGCCCCCGGTCGCCGCTGACCGGAGCGGTCCTGCCGGGCGGGTCGCTGCACCCGAAGGCGCGGGTGGTGGTGGCCGTGGTCCTGTCCGGCCGGTGTCATGTGCTGATGGACGGCGTGGTGACCCATCAGGAGATGCACGTGGGCCGGGCTCCCGGCTCGGCCTTCCTGTTCGTCACGGGCGAGGACCTGACGGCGCTCATGGACCTCGTCCACGTCCGGCGTGCGTACCCGGGCCTGCCGCCGCAGCTGCGGGCGGCCGCGGTGTGCGCCGGGTACGCGCAGTACGGCATCAGCCCGCGGACCGTGGCGCCGGTCCTCACCGACCAGCCGAACCCGGTCGTCGACATTCCGGTGCAGTCGGCGACCGACCTGGCGTATCTGCGGGCGTCGGCGGCGGAGGTCGGGCACGTCTTCCACCTGGAACCCGGGCCTGCGCCGGGCGCGAGCACGGCGTACTGGGGACCGCAGAACCGCGACGGCGCCCTGCAGCCGGCCCTCACCTGCGGGTGCGGCGCCGCCGACAACGTCGAGGAGCTGACCTTCTCCTTCGACGGGCTGGCCGGCGCCGGTTACGGCGTCGAGCGGCTGGAGCCGCCCTCGACGACCGCCTCCGAGGTCACCGCACCCGAGCCGGGCGTGCTGCGCAGAAGCCTTGCGGCCCATCCGGCACAGGCGCTGCGCACCGGCGCGCTCACCGGGCAGACGAGCCGGTCCCTGACCCGGACCCTGCTGGCCGGGCTCGGCCGCGAACTCGCCGCCGACGCCGTCACCGCCCGCGGGACCGTCGACGTGCTGCGGTACGGCCATGTCCTCGACGCCCACGGGCTGGTGGGGGTGCGCGGGGCGGGCCGGGCGTACGACGGGCGGTACTTCGTGGCCGCCGTGACCCACGACCTCTCCCGGGACGCCTACCGGCAGCACTTCACGCTGGTCCGCGACGGACTCGGCGCCGACACCCAGGCGGTGACCCCTTGACGACGGCACAGGTGAACCAGTGGCACGGGATGTACGAGGGGGTCGTGGTCTCGGCCGTCGACCCGACCGGCGTGGGCCGGCTCCTCGTGCGGGTCCCCGAGGTGCTGGGCGACGACGCCCCCGTGTGGGCGGCGCCGCTCACCCCGTTGGCCGGCTCGGACTGCGGCATGTACGTGGTGCCGCCGCCGGACGCCGGCGTGTGGGTGCGGTTCCAGGACGGGGACCCCGGACGGGCGGTGTGCGCCGGGTTCCGGCGGGGCGGCTCGGGGGACGTGCCGTCGGCCGCGAAGTCCGCGCCGCCGGGCGTCCCGCAGATCGTGCTGGCCACACCGACCGGCAACGCGCTCGTCATCAGCGACATGCCGGGGCCCGCCGGCGGGATCAAGCTGCAGCTGCACGGCGAGAACGGGCCATTCATCAAGATCAACGAGACGTCGATCGAGATCTCCTGCGGTCCCGGACTCGCCACCCTGCAACTCGTCGGACCCCAGGTCACCGTCAACAACGGCGCGCTGACGGTGCTGTGAGGAGAACCAGACCATGCCCGGACTGCTGTTGCACTACGGCGCCCTGATGATGTGCGCCCACCCGCCCGGCCTGGTGAACGCCGCCGCGCCGGTCCAGCAGCGTGTCCTGGTGGGGGGCCAGCCGGTCCTCACCGCCGCGGACGTCCTCCTCGTGGCCGGCTGCAGCTTTCCCGCCGCCTCCATGGGGGCGCCGCCGTGCACGGCCGTGACCTGGCTGCAGACCTCGGCGAGGGTGCTGGCGAACGGTCTGCCCGTGCTGCTGCAGCCGACGCCGTCCGGCGTGGCCCCGGCGATCGGCGTGGGCACTCCGCCGCCGAATCCGCCGATGGTGCTGACCATGCAGTTCCGGGTGCAGGGGATGTGAGCGCGATGGACGTCGGCTTCCCCTATCGGACGGACGCCTGCGGCCGCACGGCACGGGCCGGGCACGCCGACCACGTCCGGAGCATGGTCGAGCTGGTGCTGTTCACCAGCCCCGGGGAACGGGTGAACCGGCCCGACTTCGGCTGCGGCCTGCTCGACATGGTCTTCACGGCGAACAGCCCCGAACTCGCCGCGACCCTGGAGATGACCGCCCAGGCGGCGCTGCAGCGCTGGCTGGGCGACCTCCTCCAGGTGGACTCCGTCACGGCGACCTCCGAGGAAGCCACCCTGCGGGTGGCCGTCGCCTACACGCTGACGGCGACCGGCGAACGGCACGCCGTCACGATCACCGGCGGGGGGAGCCCGTCATGACCGCGGTGAACCACTCCCCCGGGGCGCGCGGCGCGGACGGGCCGGCCGGCATCCACGAGGTGCGGACGCACACCGACCGCCGCACGCTCACCGTCACGTTCTTCGGAATGCTCCCGTCGGGCATGGACCGCACCCGGTTCGACGTCGAGGGCGGCCGACGGGTCGTCGGCGTCCGCGTCCTGCGGGTCGTCCCGGTCGTCGGCCCCGAGGACGACGGCGCGGGGACCCGGCTGCGGCTGACCCTGGACCGGCCGGGCGACGACTCCACGTACCGGCTGCGGCTGCTGGGGCGGGGCTTCCACGGCGGTCACGACCACGCGGACTTCACCTTCCACCCCGACGTCCGCCGAACGCCGGACCGTGCGGCGGAGCGCTCACCGGGCCGAGCGGCGCCGGCCGGCGACCCGGGCGGGCCGTCCCTGCCGCCCGCGCCCGCGATCGACTACCTCGCCAAGGACTACGCCAGTTTCCGCCGGCTGCTCCTGGAGCGGCTCTCGCTCACCCTGCCTCGCTGGAGCGACCGGCACGCCCCCGATCTCTGGGTCACTCTCGTGGAACTGCTGGCGCATGTGGGGGACCGGCTCAGCTACCAGCAGGACGCCGTGGCCACCGAGGCCTACCTGGACACCGCGCGGCTGCGCACCTCCGTGCGCCGTCACGCCCGGCTGGTGGGGTATCCCATGCACGACGGCTGCGCCGCCCGCACCGTCGTCTGCCTGGAGACGGCCGCGGAGACGAGCGTGGACACCGGGGGGCTCGCGTTCACGGCCCAGCCGGACGACGCGCCCGTCCCGCCGCCGGGCGGGCCGGTGATCGGGCCCGGCGCACTCGCCTCGGCCCCCGGTCCCGCCTACCACCCCCTGGAGCACCGCAGCATGCGGCTGACTCCCGAGCACAACGAGATCCCGCTGTGGGCCTGGGGGCGAGGGACGTTCCGGCTGCCCGCCGGGGCCACCCGGGCCGCTCTCCTCGACGGCGACGGGACGCATCGGGCGCTGGATCTCCAGGTCGGCGACCTGCTCGTCCTCGAGGAGACCCACGGTCCGGGCGACGACCCGCCGAATCCCTCACACCGGCAGGCCGTCCGGCTCACCCGCGCCGCACGCGACGTCGACGCGGCGTCCGGCACGACCGTCGTGAAGATCGCCTGGGCCGACGACGACGCCCTGGCCTTCCCGCTGTGCGTGCGCAATCTGCGGGGGCCCGACGGGCGGCCGAGTGCGAGCGTCCTGGCCCGCGGCAACGCCCTCCTCGTCGAACACGGCCTGCCGATCACCTGGTGGCCCC
>NZ_JBEPBI010000409.1:0-4508 GCF_040299045.1 Streptomyces sp. NPDC001027 | reverse complement strand
GGCGACCGTGTCGGTCGCCGGGCCCCTCCCGCGGATCGCTGCGCCTACAGTGCGCCGAAGCCCACCTTGCGCGGGGCGGGCTCGCCCAGCTCGACATAGGCCAGACGGTCGGCCGGCACCAGGACCTTGCGGCCGTGCTGGTCCACGAGGCTGAGCAGCTGCGACTTCCCGGCCAGGGCCTCGGCCACCACGCGCTCGACCTCCTCGGGAGTCTGACCGCTCTCCAGAACGATCTCGCGAGGCGCGTGCAGCACGCCGATCTTGACCTCCACGGCTTTGTCCCTCCGACGGTCATGAGATGCGCGGGCGTCCGCGCCGTACGCTGCACACATTAGCCCGGTGAGGGGACGTGCACGGTGCGCCCGTCCACGCCAGGAGCGAACAGCGGGCGGGAACATCTGCCCGCCCCGCCCGCTCAGTGCTGGTCGATGCCGTGCAGCGGGAACCCGGCGATGCCCCGCCAGGCCAGCGAGGCCAGCAGCTGCACCGCCTGGTCGCGCGGCACGCTGCGGTCGCTGTGCAGCCAGGAACGGGCCACGACCTGCGCCAGGCCGCCGAGGCCGGAGGCGAGCAGCATCGACTCGGCCCGGGAGAGACCCGTGTCCTCGGCGATGACCTCGCAGATCGCCTCGGCGCACTCGCCCGTGACCTTGTCGACGCGCTCGCGCACGGCGGGCTCGTTCGTCAGGTCCGACTCGAAGACCAGACGGAAGGCGCCGCCGTCGTCCTCGACGTACGCGAAGTAGGCGTCCATCGTGGCCCGGACGCGCTGCTTGTTGTCGGTCGTCGACGCGAGCGCGCCGCGCACGGCCTGGATCAGCGACTCGCAGTGCTGGTCGAGCAGCGCGAGATACAGATCGAGCTTGCCGGGGAAGTGCTGGTAGAGCACCGGCTTGCTGACGCCGGCCCGCTCGGCGATGTCGTCCATCGCGGCCGCGTGGTAGCCCTGCGCGACGAAGACTTCCTGGGCGGCGCCCAGCAGCTGGTTCCGCCGGGCACGGCGCGGCAGGCGTGTGCCCCGCGGGCGCGCCGCCTCTGTCTGCTCGATGGCTGTCACGCCGCCTCCCTAGGTCGTCCTCTTGCGGTGAGCGCCGCGCCGTCATCGTACTTTTCGGTAACCCCGGTGTGCGCGGTGCGAGCGCAGAATTTCACGGACTGGACGAGGACAGAAGTGGCCGAGATGGTTTTGAAACGGTAGGTTCCGGGCATACTCGGCCCCCGTTCCTGCTCAGCGCCCTTCAGCGGTAGTCGTCCTCGTCGATCGAGACGACGCGCGCCTGTTCGGCGAGGTCGGCCTCGTTGGCACGGGCGGGATCGGCCTCCTCCAAGGAATCGTCGCGCTCCCGTGCGACGTCCGCGTACTGCTCGGCCGTGTCCTCCTCGGGCGCCTCCACGTCGATCTCCCCGAAGTCGTCGTCCTCGCCGAAGGCTTCCGGGTCGGTGGGGTCAACGGTCATGGCGGGCTCCCTTCCTACGAACGCCCCTGCCAACTGCGGGGGCCACCAGCGGGTGCCCTCGATACGAGCCTAGGAGACACCCGTTTCGGACGCTATGCGATCGGTGTGCGGAGTGCCCCCGATTCCCGCAGGTATGACCCCTGAGGGGAGATCTGCCCGGCCCCGGACCGGGGCCCGGACGCCACGGCTCGCACAGGGCGCGTGGACCGCCCCATCGGGCACACCTCCCACGCGTGTGACGGCGAACACACAAGACCGCGCGTGATCGTCTCGTAACATTGCCCGCATGTCTTCGACCGAGCTTCCCTCCGTGCCGCCCACCAGCGTGCTGCCGAAGGCGGCCGCAGTACGGGTCGCGGAGGGCGAGCGGCTGCGGTCCGTGAGGCTGCCCGGCGTCACGTTGACGGTCCGCTCGCGGCCCCCCGCGCGCGCGGGGCTGCAGCCGGCGCTGTACGTGCACGGTCTCGGCGGCTCCTCGCAGAACTGGTCCGCGCTGATGGCCGCGCTCGACGGGGTGGTGGCCAGCGAGGCCGTCGACCTCCCCGGCTTCGGCGACTCCCCGCCACCGGACGACGGCGACTACTCCATCACGGCACACGCGCGTGCCGTGATCCGCTACCTCGACGCGGCCGAGCTCGGCCCCGTCCACCTCCTCGGCAACTCCCTCGGCGGCGCGGTGGCCACGCGGGTCGCCGCGGTCCGCCCGGACCTGGTGCGCACCCTGACGCTGGTCTCGCCGGCGCTCCCGGAGATCCGGGTGCAGCGCACCGCCGTCCCCACGGGTCTGGTCGGCCTGCCCGGCGTGGCGGCGCTCTTCAGCCGGCTCACCCGTGAGTGGACGGCCGAGCAGCGCGTCCGCGGCGTCATGGGCCTCTGCTACGGCGATCCCGGCCGGGTCAGCCCGGAGGCGTTCCGCGACGCGGTGCAGGAGCTGGAACGGCGGCTGCAACTGCCGTACTTCTGGGACGCGTTGACGCGCTCCACGCGCGGGCTGCTGAGCGCCTACACGCTGGGCGGGCAGCACGGGCTGTGGCGTCAGGCCGAGCGGGTCCTGGCTCCCACGCTCCTCGTCTACGGCGGCCGCGACCAGCTCGTCGGCTACCGCATGGCCCAGCGCTCCGCCCGCGCCTTCCGCGGCTCCCGGCTGCTGACGCTGCCGGACGCCGGGCACGTGGCGATGATGGAGTACCCCGAGACGGTGGCGAGAGCCTTCCGGGAACTCCTCGCCGACACCACGGCGCCGACCGAGATCCAGGGGGGCTGAGGCCGACGTGGGACGTCACAGCCGGCGTGGACCCGCGCCCAAGCGCGCGGGGGACGGCACGCCGCGGGGCGCGTCACAGGGGACCCCTCAGGGGAGTCCCGCAGGACCGGCGCGGACGGACGCCCACGGCGGCCGCGTCCAGGCCCCGCCCCTCAGCCCTGACAGCACCCCCGGATACGGTGTGCCCCGCTTCGTCGACGGGACGCCCGCCCACGGGTTCCCGCAGGTCCGCGGCGGTCACCCCGAGCAGCGTGAGACCGGAGGCGGCTGGGGGGACTTGAGAGCGCGCCAGCCGGGTACCGGGCAGCCCGTGATACCGCGTCAGCGACCCGTCCCCCCGAGCGGCCCGGGCCAGGGCCCCCGTCCTTCCGGTCACGGAGTGCGCCAGGGGCCGCGGCAGGACTACCTCGACGCCTTCGTCGGCGACGACGAAGACGACGTCTTCACGCGCGCGAGACCGACGTACGCGTCGCCGCGCCGCCGCGAGCGCGGCCCGCACGCCCTCGCGTCCGACGTGGACGCCGTCTCCCGCGAGAGCGCCCCGGTCGCCGCCGGCCGGGGCGGCGGCGCGCCGACCGCCGACGAGTCCGCGTCCGCAGCCAGGGGCGGCAAGGGGCGGGCGTTCACCGGCATCGCGGCCGCCGCCGTCACCACGGTGCTGGCCGTCGTGGTGGCCGGACAGGTCACCGACGGGCGGGACGACCAGGCCGTCCGGTCCCAGTCCGCGACCGAGCGGGCCGAACGGGGCTCCGCCGACGACGCCACGCGCGGGGACGACCGGCCGAGCCCCTCGGTGTCGCCCGGCGTCGTCCCGCTGACGTACACGCAGAAGATGTCCGCGAAGTACCCCCTGGCCGCCGGGCTCAAGGGGTCGGGGAAGTTCGACGCGATCGCGGGCGTCGCCAAGGCGCCCGGCAAGGGGCGGAAGTACACCTACCGCGTCGACGTCGAGCAGGGCCTCGGGCTCGACGGCGAACTGTTCGCCCAGGCTGTGCAGAAGACGCTCAACGACGAACGCAGCTGGGCCCACGGCGGCGCCCGCACCTTCGAGCGGATCCACTCGGGCAAGCCCGACTTCGTCATCACGCTCGCCAGCCCCGGCACCACCGCCGAGTGGTGCGCCAAGTCGGGTCTGGACACCACCGAGGACAACGTCTCCTGCGACTCGGCCGCCACCGAGCGCGTGATGATCAACGCCTACCGGTGGGCGCAGGGATCGTCGACCTTCGGCGACGCGATGTACGCCTACCGGCAGATGCTCATCAACCACGAGGTCGGCCACCGGCTCGGCTTCGGCCATGTCACCTGCGACAAGGACGGCGAGCTCGCGCCCGTCATGCAGCAGCAGACGAAGTTCCTCGACCACGACGGGATCCACTGCAAGCCCAACGCCTGGGCCTTTCCCGGGAGTTGACGCGGGGCGACGGAGTCGCACCGACATGCCCGGAATGTTCGGGGCGACCGTGTCCCGGGCGGATGTGTCCGGGGCGTCCGGTCTGGCCGAGTCCCGGGCGACCCCGCCCCGGACGACCGTGTCCCGGGCGGCCGTGTCCGAATCGGCGCGGTCCCCGAGCGAGCGCGGTCCCCCGAGCGGGCGCGGTCCCCGAACGTGCGGCGTGACGTTGCGCAGTCGGATGATCTCTTAGCGCGACCGAACGCGACCCGCACGGGAAAGTTACGACCGTTCACCCCTTTTGGTGGGGGGGGGGGGGGGGGCCCCCCCCCCCCCCCCCCCCGCGGCGCCCGCGGGAGGCCGACCCGGGCCCCCCCGGCCCCCCCCCCGCCCC
>NZ_JBEPBI010000408.1:0-4516 GCF_040299045.1 Streptomyces sp. NPDC001027 | reverse complement strand
CTCGGAAACGGCGACCCAGTCATCACCCGAACGGGCGGGCGGGTGGGCGGGCCAGAAAAATGGCCCCGCCCTCCCGGACGGGACCATTCGAAGGCGCACGTCAGCGACGAGCGACCCCTTCGGCCCGAGCAGCCGCCGCCACCGCCGCCGTCACCGCGGGAGCGACCCGCTCGTCGAACGGCGACGGGATCACGTAGTCCGCCGCCAGATCGTCGCCGACGACCCCCGCCAGCGCCTCGGCCGCCGCGAGCTTCATGCCCTCGGTGATCCGCGACGCCCGCACCTGCAGCGCGCCGGCGAAGATCCCGGGGAACGCCAGCACGTTGTTGATCTGGTTGGGGAAGTCCGACCGCCCGGTCGCGACGACCGCCGCGTACTTGTGGGCGACGTCCGGGTGCACCTCGGGGTTCGGGTTGGCCATGGCGAAGACGAACGCGCCCTTCGCCATCGAGGCCACCGCGTCCTCGGCCACGGTGCCGCCGGAGACGCCGATGAACACGTCGGCGCCGGCCAGCGCGTGCTCGAGCGAACCGCTCAGCCCGGCCTTGTTGGTGAACCCGGCCAGCTCGCGCTTGACGTCGGTCAGGTCGCTCCGGTCCGCCGAGACGATGCCCTTGCGGTCGGCGACCGCGACGTCCCCGATGCCCGCCTCGATGAGCATCCTGGCGATGGCGACGCCGGCCGCCCCGGCGCCGGAGATGACCGCCCGCAGCTCGCCGATGCCGCGCCCGCTCAGCCGCGCCGCGTTGCGCAGCGCCGCCAGCGTCACGATCGCCGTGCCGTGCTGGTCGTCGTGGAAGATCGGGATGTCGAGCTCTTCCTGGAGCCGGCGCTCGATCTCGAAGCACCGCGGCGCCGAGATGTCCTCCAGGTTGACTCCGCCGAACGAGGGCGCGAGGCGCACCACCGTCTCGACGATCTCGTCCACGTCCGTGCAGGCGAGCGCGATCGGGACCGCGTCGACACCGCCGAACTGCTTGAACAGGATCGCCTTGCCTTCCATGACCGGGAGGGACGCCTCCGGGCCGATGTCGCCGAGCCCGAGCACGGCAGTGCCGTCGGTCACGACCGCGACCACGGACGACTTCCACGTGTAGTCGTTCACCAGGTCCGGCTGTTCCGCGATCGCGGTGCACACGCGAGCGACGCCGGGCGTGTAGGCGAGGGACAGGTCGTCCTTGTCGCGGATCGGGACGGTGGCCTGCACGGCCATCTTTCCACCACGGTGCAGCGCGAACACCGGGTCGAACGAGTCGAGGGGCTCCGCACCGCCCTCCTGGCCCGTTCCGTCGGCGCTCTCGCTGCGAGGATTGACGATCTCCGCTGCCACTGTGTCTTACCCCTTAGGTCTGCATGGTTTGAGGGTGGCCACTCCTGATTGAGAAGTGGGCGGGCATCGCGCGGAGCCGAGGTGATGCGTACGGGCGCCTGCGCGTCGGGCGCGCCGCACACGCGCCCTGAGCCCCGGATGAGGGGTGTGAAGAACCTTCTTACCGGACGGGGACCACAGCCGACGAGTCCATTCGGTGCAAGGTCACACCGCTCGGTATGTGGACCTTCGACAGTGGGCCACCACGAGTGACATGACTCATGCGGGGGGACGCACCAGTTTCCGCGGGTCCTCTTGACAATGCCTCGACAAGTAAGCAAGTGGGCGCACGCAAGGCGCCGCGATGATCTCCCTGCGGGAGGAACCGGAGATTTTTCGGCCGGAACGGGGGATTCCCGCAGATGGTCCGGCTCCGTCCGGTCGTGATGTACCGGACTGAGACGGTTCGGGGGTCGCCCGTTATCCGATTTTGACATGGCTGGCCCCCTGAATGGCGTCGTCCGAATGGCAAGATGCCGTCATCACACGAGGTCGCGACACCCGATGGTGTGTGTTCTCGTCGACCCAACGGCATGGTCGGCCCCTCGGCTGTGTCGCGCCATCGGCATCTCCATCCATCCGCCGGAGGAACCCACCATGACCGCACGCTCCACCCGAACCACGACCGCCGCGCGCACCCGCCTGGCAGCGGTCGGATCCCTCGCGGTCGCGGGCGCACTGCTGCTCACCGCCTGCGGGGACCAGACCAACAGCGGCGGAAGCTCCTCCGAGTCGTCCACCGGCTCCGACAAGGGCCCGCTCTTCTCGAAGCTGCCGGCCGACATCCAGAAGGCGGGTGTCATCAAGGTCGGCACCAACGCCGAGTACGCCCCGATGGAGTCCGTCGAGGGCGGCAAGATCGTGGGCGTCGACCCGGACATCGCCGCCGCGCTCGGCAAGCAGCTCGGCGTCGACTTCCAGTTCACCTCGGGCGGCTTCGACACCCTGATCACCGCGGTCAACACCGGCCGCTACAACGTCGCCATGTCGTCCATCACGGACAACAAGCAGCGCCAGGAGGGCCTGGACGACAAGGGCAAGAAGCTGGGCGAGGGCGTCGACTTCGTCGACTACTTCACCGCCGGCACGGCCATCTACGTCAAGAAGGGCAACCCCAAGGGCGTCAAGACCATGGACGACCTGTGCGGTCAGACGGTCGCGGTGCAGCGGGGCACCACCTACGAGGAGGCCCTGCAGGCGCAGTCCAAGAAGTGCACGGACGGCGGCAAGAAGGCCCTCAAGATCGAGTCCTTCGAGAACGACACCGAGGCGCAGACCCGCGTGAAGTCCGGCGGCGCCGTGGCCGGCGTCAACGACTACCCGGTCGCCGTGGACATGGCACGCAAGGCCGGCAACGGCAACACCTTCGAGGTGCTCGACGAGCAGTACGAGGCCGCTCCCTTCGGCATCGTCGTCGACAAGAAGAACACCCAGCTGCGCGACGCCCTCAAGGAGGCCGTCGACGCGATCATCAAGGACGGCTCCTACCAGAAGGTGCTGGAGAAGTGGGGCGCCGAGAGCGGCGCGATCAAGGCTGCCGCGATCAACGGCGGCAAGTGATCACCCCGCACCTCCTGAAGTCTTCGAAGGGCAGTCCCCATGACTGACAAGCTCGACAAGTCCTCCGCGGGCGCACCACCCGAGGACACCCCGCCGGTCGCCAAGGACGCGGCGTTCTCCGGTCCGCCGGAGGCCATCAAGGCGATCCCGGTGCGCCACTACGGCCGCTGGGTCAGCGCCGTGATCGTCATCGCGCTGCTCGGGCTGCTGGTCAACGCCTTCGCCCACGGCGACATCCAGTGGGACACGGTCGGCGACCAGCTGTTCGACTCGACCGTGATCGCGGGCGCCGGGCGCACCCTGCTGATCAGCATCCTGTCCATGGTGCTGGGCGTCGTCCTGGGCGTGCTGCTGGCCGTGATGCGGCTGTCGAAGAACCCGGTGACCAGCACGGTCGCCTGGCTGTACATCTGGTTCTTCCGCGGCACCCCGGTGTACGTGCAGCTGCTGATGTGGTTCAACCTGGCGCTGATCTTCCCGATGCTGAACCTCGGTCCGATCTACAAGGACGAGATGACGGACGTCATGACGCCGTTCATGTGCGCCCTGCTCGGCCTGGGTCTCAACGAGGCCGCGTACATGGCCGAGATCTGCCGGGCCGGCCTGCTGGCCGTCGACGAGGGTCAGACCGAGGCGGCCCACGCGCTCGGCATGAGCCACGGCAAGACGCTGCGCCGGATCGTCATCCCGCAGGCGATGCGGGTCATCGTGCCGCCGACCGGCAACGAGTTCATCAACATGCTGAAGACCTCGTCGCTGGTGTACGTGGTGACGTACAACGAGCTGCTGCGCTCGACGTCGGTGATCGGCTCCTCGTCGTTCGCCGTGATGGAGCTGCTGTTCGTCGCCTCCATCTGGTACCTGGTCATGACCAGCGTCTTCAGCGTCTTCCAGTACTACCTGGAGCGCTACTACGCCCGCGGTTCGAGTCGTAGCCTGCCGCCCACGGTCTTCCAGAAGATCCGGGCGAACCTGTTCTCGATCGGCCGCGAAAGGGGTGCGGCATGACCGCGATGGTGAAGGCCGAGGGCGTCCACAAGTCCTTCGGCGCGGTCGAGGTCCTCAAGGGCATCGACCTGGAGGTCAAGAACGGCGAGGTGTTCTGCCTCATCGGCCCGTCCGGCTCCGGCAAGTCGACGTTCCTGAGGTGCATCAACCACCTCGAGAAGATCAACGCCGGCCGGCTGTACGTCGACGGGGACCTGGTGGGCTACCGCCAGAAGGGCGACAAGCTGTACGAGCTCAAGGACAGCGAGGTCGCGCTGAAGCGCCGGGACATCGGCATGGTGTTCCAGCGGTTCAACCTGTTCCCGCACATGACGGCGGCGGAGAACGTGATCGAGGCCCCGGTGCAGGTCAAGGGCGTCAGCAAGGCGAAGGCCCGGGAGCGGGCGCGGGAGCTGCTGGACCGGGTCGGCCTGGCCGACAAGGCGGGCAACTACCCCTCCCAGCTCTCCGGCGGCCAGCAGCAGCGCGTCGCCATCGCCCGCGCGCTGGCGATGGACCCGAAGCTGATGCTGTTCGACGAGCCGACCTCGGCCCTCGACCCGGAGCTGGTCGGCGACGTCCTCGACGTCAAGCGCGACC
>NZ_JBEPBI010000407.1:0-4517 GCF_040299045.1 Streptomyces sp. NPDC001027 | reverse complement strand
CGCGGTCGGCACGGTCACCGGTCTGCTCATCGTCGTAGGGCGGCTCCAGCCGATCGTCGTCACCCTCGCGATGTTCTTCGTCCTCACCGGTACCGTGTCGCCGGTGTAGCGCTGGTCGTCGAGCCAGGTGGTCTCGGGGCCCCAGTAGACGTCCTCCTCCGCCTCCCAGACGTCCTCGCGGCCGCCGGCGAAGCCGAAGGTCGTGAAGCCCATCTGCTCGAGCGCGACGTTGCCGGTGAGGATCATCAGGTCGGCCCAGGAGATGGACTGGCCGTACTTCTTCTTGACCGGCCACAGCAGACGGCGGGCCTTGTCCAGGTTGGCGTTGTCCGGCCAGCTGTTGAGCGGGGCGAACCGCTGCTGACCGGCGCCGGCGCCGCCGCGGCCGTCGCTGATGCGGTAGGTGCCCGCGCTGTGCCAGGCCATGCGGATCATGAGCGGGCCGTAGTTGCCGAAGTCGGCCGGCCACCAGTCCTGCGAGGTGGTGAGCACCTCGGCGATGTCCGCCTTCACGGCGGCCAGGTCGAGCGCCTTGAAGGCCTCGGCGTAGTCGAAGCCCTCGCCGAGCGGGTTCGCCACGGCGGGGTTCTTCGCGAGGATCCGCACATTGAGCCGCTCCGGCCACCACTGGCGGTTGCCGCCGCCCTGGGTCGGGTGCGCGGCACGGCCGTGCGCGACCGGGCAGCCGCCTGCCTCCGCCGCCTTCGAGTCGGTCACGATCGCGTCATGGTTCTCGGTCATGGGGGAATCCTTCTGGGCTGGTCGGATCACATGCTCAGACGCCGCAGGGGTCCGGGTGCTCGGACGCCCGGACCCCGGCTCCTGCGAAGGCGCGGGGTCCTGCGGATGGACGGTGTGCTGCGGATGCTCAGGTGCTGGGAACGGTCGAACAGTCGGGGCACAGGCCCCAGTAGATGACCTCGGCCTCGTCTATGGAGAAGCCGCGGTCGTCGGAGGCGGTCAGACAGGGGGCGTGGCCCACGGCGCAGTCGACGTCGACGACCGCGCCGCACGACCGGCACACCAGGTGGTGGTGGTTGTCGCCGACGCGTCCCTCGAACCGGGCGGGGCTGCCCGGCGGCTCGATGCGGCGCACCAGCCCGGCCGTGGTCAGCGCGTGCAGGGCGTCGTAGACGGCCTGCAGCGAGATGTGGCCGACGCGGTCGCGCACCCCGGAGGCGATGGCCTCGACGCCGAGGTGGTCGCCCGCCCGGACGGTCTGGAGCAGTGCGACCCGGGCGGCCGTCACCCGCAGGCCGGCACCGCGCAGCTCCTCGGCGGTGGTCGGTGTACCGGGTGCTGTCATGCGTCCGAACCTACGGCATAAACACGAACGGTTCAAGAAAACGAACTGTACAAGTCTGAAAGTCGCGGGTGGCGCAGGGAGAGCACAGAGGAAACAGGTGGAGGAAACAGGCGGAAAACAGAGGGGGCAGAGGGAGCACAGAGGGAGCAGAGGGAGCGGTGAGGAAACAGAAGAAAGCTCAGAGAAACGAGGCGAGCCCGTCGAGCAGCCGGTCGACGTCCTCCTCGTCGTTGTACGGGGCGAGCCCCACCCGCAACGCGGGATCGTCGAGCTTCAGCGCGGCGAAGGCCTCGTGGGCGTAGAAGGAGCCCGCCGGGGCCACTGCCTTCCGCGCGGCCAGGTGCGCCTGCGCGTCGCGCGCGTCGCGGCCCGGGAAGGACATGAGGACGGTCGGCGTGCGCTCCGCGGCCTTCGCATGGACGGTGACGGCGTCGCCCAGCGCGCTCAGCCCGGCCGTCAGCCGGGAGCGCAGCGCGTTCTCGTGCTCGTGCAGGGACCGCAGCGAACGCGCCAGCCGCTGCCGCCGCGACTCCCCGGCGACGTCTGCCGTGTCCATGCCGGCGAGGAAGTCCACGGCGGCGGTGGCGCCCGCGAGGATCTCGTAGGGCAGCGTCCCGAACTCGAACCGCTCGGGCACGGCGTTCGGGGACGGCAGCAGCTTGTCCGGCACGAGACCCTCGAGCGTCTCGGGCGCGCCGGCGAGCACCGCGCAGTGCGGCCCGAGGAACTTGTACGGCGAGCACACGAACAGGTCGGCGCCGAGCGCGGGCACGTCCACCAGGCGGTGGGCGGCGTAGTGCACCCCGTCCACGTACAGCAGGGCGCCCACGTCGTGGGCCCGGTCGGCGATGCGGCGCACCGGCGGCACGGTGCCCAGCACGTTGGAGGCCGCGGTCACCGCCACCAGCCGGGTGCGCGGGGACAGCGCCCGCTCGTAGGAGTCGAGGTCGAGTTCCGTGGTGGCCGGATCGATCCCGATCCAGCGGACGGCGACGCCGGTGCGCTCGGCCGCCTGGATCCAGGGGCGCACGTTGGCGTCGTGGTCGAGCCTGCTGAGGACGATCTCGTCGCCGGCCCGCCAGTCCTTGGCCAGGTGCCGCGAGAAGTCGTAGGTGAGCTGGGTGGCGCTGCGCCCGTGCACGATGCCGCTCGGGGGCACGGCCAGGAGGTCGGCGTAGGCGGCGCGGAAGTCCGCGACGGCCTGCTCGGCGTTGCGCTCGGAGGCGCTGACGAGCCCCCGGTTGGACAGCGGGCCGGTCATGGTCCGGGCGACGGCCTCGGCCACCGGCGTCGGGGTCTGGGTCCCGCCGGGGCCGTCGAAGAAGGCGAAACCCTGTGCGAGGGCGGGGAAACGGGTGCGCAGCGCGGCGACGTCCAGAGCCATGCCCCGACTCTGGCACCCGCCGCCGGGCGCCACCACCGGGTGGGGGAAGTCGGCGACGCGGGGTGGGGGCGGGGGTCGGGGCGACGCGGGCGGACGGCTCGGCGGGAGCGGACGCCGGGCGCATGACCCGATCGGCGTACGCTGCACCCGCCTGAGAAGATCGTTCGTGAAGCGCGTTCCACCTGACCAGCCCGGAAGGGGATCGACGAGATCATGTGTGCCACCGCGTCCCGCGGCCCGACGGATTCCCGGCCCGGCACGGAGACCGGTTTCGGGACGGAAGCCTGCTTTCTGGTGGAAATCGGTTCCGGGGCGGATGCCTGCGTCCTGGTGGAAACCCGTTCCCGGGCGGATGCCTGCGCCCTGACGGAAACCGGTTCCGGGACGGAATCCTGCGGTGCCCTGACGGAAACCTGTTGTTCCTCGGGGACGCGTCGGCCGTCCGTAACCGGTTACCGACGAGTGACGCGTTGTCGCACGGAAACCCGTTCCAGCGTGGTGGCCTCTTCCTGCACGGAAACGCGTTCCTGCGCGGAAACCCGTTCCTGCAAGGAAACGCGTTCCAGCGCGGCCAGCCCCTCCCCGACGGAGGCTCGTTCCGCCGAAGGCGACTCGTCCCGGGCGGGGGTGGGCGGATGACCGGCGTCGAAGAACCCGTCCTGCTGCAGACCGCAGGCCGTGCGGCCCGCCTCATCCTCAACCGCCCGCGCGCTCTGAACGCCCTGAACCACGCCATGGTGCGCCGCATCGACGAGGCGCTGACCGCGTGGGAGCACGACCTCGCCGTCGAGACGGTCGTGCTCACGGGCGCCGGCGAGCGCGGCCTGTGCGCGGGCGGCGACATCCGCGCCGTCCACGACGACGCGCGCGACGGCGACGGGACGGCCTCGGCGGCCTTCTGGCGTGCCGAGTACCGTCTCAACGCCCGTATCGCCCGCTATCCCAAGCCGTATGTCGCCGTCATGGACGGCATCGTCATGGGCGGTGGCGTCGGCGTCTCGGCGCACGGCGGCGTGCGGGTGGTGACCGAGCGCTCCCGGATCGCCATGCCCGAGACCGGCATCGGCTTCGTGCCCGACGTCGGCGGCACCTACCTGCTCGGTCGCGCTCCGGGTGAACTCGGCGTCCACCTGGCCCTGACGGGTGTGCAGATCGGTGCGGGGGACGCCGTTGAGTGCGGACTCGCCGACCACTACGTGCCGTCCGCCTCGCTTCCGACGTTCCTCGCCGAACTCGCCGAGCTACCGGTGTGCGAGGCTCTCGCGCGTCACGAACAGTCGCCGCCGCAGGGGGAGTTGGCCGCCGCGCGCGGATGGATCGACGAGTGTTACGCCGCGAGTACGGTCGAGGAGATCGTCCGGCGTCTGCTCGCCCACGGCGACCCGGCCGCCGCAGAGGCCGGGCAGACCCTCCTCACGAGGTCGCCCACCGCGCTGAAGGTCACCCTGGCCGCCCTGCATCGTGCCCGGGGGCTCGGCTCGCTGGAGGAGGTGCTGGACCAGGAGTACCGCGTCTCCTGCGCCGCCCTGGCCTGCCCCGACCTCGTCGAGGGCGTCCGCGCCCAGATCATCGACAAGGACCGGACGCCGCGCTGGTCGCCGGCCACGCTCGACGAGGTCGCAGTAACCGATGTGGAAGGTTTCTTCGCCCCGCTCGGCACCCGGGAACTCGGTCTCGCGGGACCGCCGTCCCTCCGGCCCGACCCCTCAGCTTCCCTCGACCGCTCGGTTTCACCTCGACCCTGAGCCCGGCGCGACCGCTCGAACCCACCCGCGGATCCACCCCTAGAAGGCTGATGAAGATCTTGGTGAGGGCTGTCCGGCCGTC
>NZ_JBEPBI010000406.1:0-4518 GCF_040299045.1 Streptomyces sp. NPDC001027 | reverse complement strand
GCCTCGGCGAATACGCAGCAAAGAGGATAAATGAGTTTCAAGGAACTCGAACGGGGGAAACTACAGGTAAGTGCTTCGGACAGGAGGCACGTCCGTGGGACCCGCCGCAACGGCCGGCCCCGGGTGTCCCCGCATCCGTCCGAGTACGCGATTCCCACGGTGTCCCTCTTTTCACCGGCATCCTCCCTGAGGGAGGTGCGCGTGATGCGTGCCACCGTCCGAACCAGGCAGCACCCCCATGACGACGCCCCGGACACGGGCGAGTCCTTCGCACGGCTCGCCGGACTGCCCGAGGGTCCCGAGCGCCAGGCGCTCAGGGACGAACTGGTCGAGCTCTGGCTTCCCATGGCCGAGCGGATCGCCATCCGCTTCCGCGGCCGCGGCGAGGCCCTCGAGGATCTCTACCAGGTGGCGGCGCTGGGGCTGGTCAAGGCCGTCGACCACTACGACCCGGACCGCGGGCGCGCCTTCGAGGCGTACGCGGTGCCCACGATCACCGGCGAGATCAAACGCCACTTCCGCGACCACATGTGGACGCTGCACGTGCCGCGCCGGGTCCAGGACCTGCGCAACCGGGTGCGGCACTCCGGCAAGGAGCTGTCCCAGACCATCCCCGGCCGCCCGCCGACGATCGCCGAGATCGCCGCGCACGCCCAGCTGACCGAGGACGAGGTGCGCACCGGCGCCGAGGCGCTGGAGTGCTTCTCCGCGCTGTCGCTGGAGGCCGAACTGCCCGGCACCGACGGTTACGCCCTCGAGGACGCGCTCGGCGACCCCGACCCCGGCTACGACACGGTCGTCGACCGGGTGGCCGCGGCGCCCTGTCTGCGGGCACTGCCGGAACGCGAACGGACCATCCTGTACCTGCGCTTCTTCGTGGGGATGACGCAGAGCCGCATCGCGGAGCAGCTCGGCATCTCCCAGATGCACGTGTCCCGCCTGCTCAGCGGCTGCTTCGAGCGGTTGCGCGAGGAGATCAGCGCCGAGGAGGGCGACTGACCCGACGCGCCGGCGGGCCCGTCCGTCAGGGCGGGGGCGCGCCCGGGACCTGCGTGGGGCCGTGCCGGTCCAGGACGTCCTCCAGCTCGGCCCGGATGTCCGCGGGCAGCTCTCCCCGGCGCCCCCACAGCAGGATCAGCTCGGCCACGCTGCGCAGTTTGACGTTGGTGTGCTGGGAGACCTCTCTCAGCACGGCCCATCCCTCCTCGGGCGTCATCCGCCCCAGGGCCACGACCACTCCGATGGCCTGGTCGACCACGGCGTGGGAGGCGACGGCCTCCTTCAGCTGCTCGACCTCCTCCTCAAGCGCGAAGATCCGGGTCGTTTCGTCACGGGAGGTGCGCGGTACTCGTCCCATCACCCCATCGTGCCACCGGCCCGCTCGGCAGGCGGTCCGGGCCGGGTCGGCCGGACACTGGTGGCAGACCCCGCGCGCCGGGAGACCCGCCCGCCGAGAGACCAGGAACGCGAGCGCCATGAACCGTCGTCCGACATCCGCCCCCGGCGCCCGGGGCGCCGTCTCCACGCACTCCGTGTTCGGCGCTCCCTGCTGGGTGAGCCTGACCAGCCGTGACCTCGAGGCCACCCAGGACTTCTACAGCGCCGTGCTGGGCTGGAAGTGGCTCCGCGGCACGCTGGGCGACCACTTCCGCACTGCGCTGGTCGGCGGCGTGCCGGTCGCGGGGATCGCGGCGGTCGCGTCGATGTGGCAGATGGCGGTCGCGTGGACGCCGTACTTCGCGGTGCCGAGCGCCGACGAGGCCGCCTCCCGGGCCCGCGAGCGGGGCGGGACGGTGGCCGTGGGGCCGATCTCGCTCCCGCCGGGCAGGGCGGCGCTGCTGGCCGACCGCGACGGCGCGACCTTCGGCATCTGGGAGGGCGAGCTGATCGGCAACTGGGAGGCGTGGCGGCAGGCGGCGCCCGCCTTCATCAGGCTGCACACGCGCGACGCCTTCGACTCGGCCATCTTCTACGGCGAGATCCTCGACTGGGCCACCGACCGCCCCGGCGCCTGCGAGGTCCACTACGAGTCCGGCGAGGTCTGGCTGCGCAACCGCGGCGACGTCGTCGCCCGGATCGAGTCCGGCGCGCTGGAGGCGGCGCCGGACCCGACGATCCGCCCCCACTGGCAGGTCCACTTCGCCGTGGCGGACGTGTCGGCCTGCGCACGCGCCGCGGAGAAGCACGGCGGCTCGGTCCTGCTCGAGAACGCCGAGGAAGCGGTCCTGCGGGACCCGGACGGGGCCCAGTTCACGGTCACCTCGCGCCGCGAACGCTGAGCGCCCGCCCGAGCGCCGGTCCCGAAGTCCGTCACGGGCGGCTGCGGAGGCTACGGGCGGCGCGGCGGCCGGGTCAGCACGAGGAGGCTGCGGGACTCCAGCGTGACCTCCGCGCCCGCCTTGCACTCCGTCTCGTCCGGACCTCCGTCCGGCTCCGCGGTGTCGGCGCACACCGTCCAGCGCTCGCCGTAGGCGGCGTCCGGCAGCCGGAAGGCGACCGGCTCCCAGTAGCCGTTGAAGAGCAGCAGGAACGAGTCGTCCACGACGGGCCCGCCGCGCGGGCCGGGTTCGGCGATGGCGTCGCCGTTGAGGAAGACGCCGACGCTGTGCGCGTCGGGGCGCAGCCAGTCGCGGTCCGTCATCTCGTCCGCGTCGGGCCGCAGCCACACCAGGTCGGGCAGCGGCTGCCCGGCGTGGGTGACCGTCTCACCGCGGAAGAAGCGCCGCCGCCGCAGCACCGGGTGATCGGCGCGCAGCGCGATCAGACGTCGGCAGAAGGCGGTGAGGGCGTGCTGTTCGTCGGACAACCGCCAGTGGACCCAGGACACTTCGCCGTCCTGGCAGTAGGCGTTGTTGTTGCCGCCCTGGGTGCGGCCGAGCTCGTCGCCGTGGGAGAGCATCGGAATGCCCTGCGAGAGCAGCAGGGTGGCGAGCAGGTTGCGCTGCTGCCGGGCCCGCAGGGCGAGCACCCCCGGGCGCTCGGTGGGCCCCTCGACGCCGCAGTTCCAGGAGCGGTTGTCGCTCTCGCCGTCCCGGTTGTCCTCGCCGTTGGCCTCGTTGTGCTTGCCGTTGTACGAGACCAGGTCGCGCAGGGTGAACCCGTCGTGCGCGGTGACGAAGTTGACGCTGGCGCGGGGGCGGCGTCTGCTGGGGGCGTACAGGTCGGAGGAGCCGGTCAGGCGGGAGGCGAACTCGCCCAGCGAGCCGGGCTCGGCGCGCCAGAAGTCGCGTACGGCGTCACGGTAGCGGCCGTTCCACTCCGACCACAGGGGCGGGAAGTTGCCCACCTGGTAGCCGCCCTCGCCCACGTCCCACGGTTCGGCGATGAGTTTGACGCGGCTGATCACCGGGTCCTGCTGGATGAGGTCGAAGAACGCCGACAGCCGGTCCACTTCGTGGAACTGCCGGGCCAAGGTGGCCGCGAGGTCGAAGCGGAAGCCGTCGACGTGCATCTCCGTCACCCAGTAGCGCAACGAGTCCATGATCAGCTGCAGTACGTGCGGGTGCCGCATGAGCAGGCTGTTGCCGGTGCCGGTGGTGTCGTAGTAGTGCGCCCAGTCGCTGTCCACCAGCCGGTAGTAGGAGGCGTTGTCGATCCCCCGGAAGGAGAGCGTGGGGCCCTGCTCGTTGCCCTCGGCGGTGTGGTTGTAGACCACGTCGAGGATCACCTCGAGTCCGGCCGCGTGCAGCGCCTTGACCATGGCCTTGAACTCGGCGACCTGACGGCCGCGGACGCCGTCGGCGGCGTAGTCGTGGTGCGGGGCGAAGAAGCCGATGGTGTTGTAGCCCCAGTAGTTGGACAGGCCCCGGTCCCGCAGGACGCCGTCCTGCACGTACTGGTGCACGGGCATCAGCTCGAGCGCCGTCACGCCCAGCGAGGTCAGGTGCCCGGTCACCGCGGGGTGGGCGAGCCCGGCGTAGGTGCCGCGCAGTGCGGGCGGGACGTCGGGGTGGGTCCGGGTCAGGCCGCGCACATGGGCCTCGTAGATCACCGTGTCGGCGTACGGGCGGCGGGGCGGTGCGTCGTCGCCCCAGTCGAACGCGGGATCGGTGACCACGCCCAGCAGCGTGTGGCCGAAGCTGTCCGCCGGGTCGGGGCGGTCGCCGGCCCGTTCGAACAGCGAGGCGTCGTTGTCGATCTGGCCGTCGACGGCCCGCGCGTAGGGGTCCAGGAGCAGCTTCGCCGGGTTGCACCGATGGCCGCAGGAAGGGTTCCACGGCCCGTGCACCCGGTAGCCGTACCGCTGCCCGGGGCCGACGCCGGGCAGATACGCGTGCCAGACGAAGCCGTCGACCTCGGTCAGCGGGACGTCGCGGGTGCCGCCGTCGTCGTCCACGAGAACGAGGTCGACGCGTTCGGCGACCTGGCTGAAGAGTGCGAAGTTGGTCCCCTGCCCGTCGAAGTCGGCGCCCAGCGGGTAGGGGTGCCCGCTCCAGGCGGGCACCCCTGCACGGCGATCCGTCCGATGGCGCCGTGACGTCACCGGGCCGCCGCCGGCACGCGCGGTTCCTCGGCGGC
>NZ_JBEPBI010000405.1:0-4586 GCF_040299045.1 Streptomyces sp. NPDC001027 | reverse complement strand
ACGGCCGGCCAGTCGATCTCCGCGCCGTGGACGTGGAACTTCGCCATCGCCCGCAGGGCCGCCAGATGCTCGGAACCGTCCCTGCGCAGCATCGACGCGAACACCGCGTCGCCCGGGTCGTGGGTGTCGTCGGGGAGGCTGTTCTGTGCGAGTGCGGTGAGGGTGGAGTCCGGGCCGATCTCCAGGAAGCGGGTCACGCCCTCGCCTGCCAGCACGCCGATCCCGTCGGCGAAACGCACCGCCTCCCGCACATGCCGCACCCAGTACTCCGCCGACGCCAACTCGCCCTCCACCGCGAGCCGCCCCGACACGTTCGACACCAACGGAACCGACGCAGAACCGTAGGCGATACCCTCCGCGACCTCGCGGAAAGCCTCCAGCATCGGCTCCATCAACGGCGAGTGGAACGCATGCGACACCCGCAGAGCAGACGTCCGCCGACCTCGCGCCCTCAACTCCTCGACGACCTCGGCGACCGCCGCCTCGACGCCCGCGATCACCACCGCGCGCGGGCCGTTCACCGCGGCGACCGACGCCTCCGCCCCACGGCCCTCCAGCAGCGGCAGCACCTCCTCCTCGGCCGCCTCCACCGCCACCATCACACCGCCCGACGCCAACCCCTGCATCAGCCGACCCCGCGCCGCCACCAGCGCGCACCCGTCCTCCAGCGACAACACACCCGCCACATGCGCAGCCGCGATCTCACCGACCGAATGCCCCATCAGGAAGTCCGGACGCACCCCGAACGACTCCACCAGACGGAAAAGAGCCACCTCCACCGCGAACAACGCAGGCTGCGCCCACTCCGTGCGCTCCAGCAGCGCCACGTCCCCACCGAACACCACCTCCCGCAACCCGCCCCCCACCTGCCCGCACACCGCGTCGAACACCTCCGCGAACACCGGGAACGCCCCATACAACCCACGCCCCATCCCCACCCGCTGCGCACCCTGACCAGCGAACAAGAACGCCGTCCGACCACCCCGGCGAGCGGTCGCGGTGATGACGTCGGGTGAGGCGCCGTCGGCGGCGAGGACTTCGAGGCCCGCGGTGAGGGACTCGTGATCGACGCCGAGGACTACGGCGCGTTGTTCGAAGAGGGAGCGTCGAAGGGTCAGCGTGCGTGCGACGGCCAGGTCGTCGGTGTCCGGGTGCGTGCCGAGGTGGTCGAGGAGGCCGGCTGCCTGAGCTTTCAGGGCGTCGGCGGTCCGGGCGGAGAGGACCCACGGGATGACGGGCGGCGCCGTGGGTTCGGGTGTCGGGTCGGCGCCTTCCGGTTCCGTGGCCTCGGTTTCGTTCGGCGGGGTCTCCTCCAGGATGACGTGGGCGTTGGTGCCGGAGACGCCGAATGCGGACACGCCGGCCCGCCGCGGCCGGTCGCCGGGCGGCCACACGACGGGCTCGGTGAGGAGACGTACATGGCCCTCGGTCCAGTCGACCTTGGTCGTGGGCGCGTCGACGTGCAGAGTGCGGGGCAGGCGGGCGTGACGCAGGGCCATGATCATCTTGATGACGCCGCCGACGCCCGCGGCGGCCTGGGTGTGACCGATGTTGGACTTCAGGGAGCCGAGCCAGAGCGGGCGGTCCGCGGCGCGGTCCTGTCCGTAGGCGGCCAGGAGCGCCTGGGCCTCGATGGGGTCGCCGAGGGTGGTTCCGGTGCCGTGCGCCTCGACGGCGTCGACGTCCTGCGGGGAGAGCCCGGCGGAGGTCAACGCCTGGCGGATGACGCGCTGTTGGGACGGCCCGTTGGGAGCGGTGAGGCCGCTGCTCGCGCCGTCCTGGTTGACGGCTGAGCCGCGGACGACGGCGAGCACCTCGTGGCCGTTGCGACGCGCGTCGGAGAGGCGTTCCAGCAGGAGGACGCCCGCGCCCTCGCTCCAGCCGGTGCCGTCGGTGGCGTCGGCGAAGGACTTGCAGCGTCCGTCCGGCGCGAGTCCGCGCTGTCGGCTGAACTCCAGGAAGGTGACCGGGGTCGACATGAAGGCGACGCCGCCCGCGAACGCGAGGTCGCACTCGCCCTGCCGCAGCGACTGTACGGCGAGGTGGAGGGCGACGAGGGAGGAGGAGCACGCGGTGTCCACCGTGACAGCGGGCCCCTCGAAGCCGAAGGTGTAGGAGACGCGACCTGAGGCGATGCTCGCGGCGCTGCCGTTGCCGAGGTGGCCCTCGACGCCGGGGGGCGGCTCGGGGAACCGGGTGGCGTAGTCGTTGTACATGACTCCGGCGAACACTCCGGTGGCGCTTCCGCGCAGGTCGGCCGGGCGCAGGCCGGCGCGTTCGAGGGATTCCCAGACGATCTCGAGCAGGATGCGCTGCTGCGGGTCGGTGGCGAGGGCCTCACGCGGGGACATGCCGAAGAAGGCGGGGTCGAAGTCGGCGGCGTCGTGGAGGAAGCCGCCTTCCCGGGTGTAGCAGGTGCCGGGGTTGGCGGGATCGGGATCGTAGAGTGCGTCGAGGTCCCAACCGCGGTTGTCCGGGAAGGCGGAGACGCCGTCGGCGCCCGTGTCGACGAGGTGCCAGAGGTCTTCCGGCGTGCGCACCCCACCGGGGTAGCGACAGCCCATGGAGACGACGGCGATCGGTTCCGTCGCCCTGCCCTCGACCTGGCGCAACCGGGCGCGGGTGCGCTGAAGGTCGCTGGAGACTCGGGTCAGGAACTCGCGCAGCCTGTCCTCGCTCACGGATCGGTCTCCCTTCGGCGGCGGGGCACGCCGGCTCGCGGTGGGGCACGGGGCATCGGGGCGGCCCCGGCGCCTCCCGGGCGCCGGGGCCTGGTGAGGGCCGGCGTGCCGTCCGATGCCCTCGCGGAACGGGCCGCGGCGCTCCCGGCGCCAGGCCTGTCCCCAGGGCCGATTATGGGAAGGGTTGCGCCCGTTTCCGGCTGTGGTCCGGGCGGCTCTAAGAGAACTTCTAGCGTTGCCGGGCAGGCTGGAGACCGGCCGGGCATCGAGACCGCCGCCTGCGCTCTACAGGCGGAGGGTCGTCTCCAGTGCGTTCTCGGCGACGCGCGGCACCAGGCCGAGCTCGGCCGAGCGGTCCAGGAGAGTGCGCACGGCGTGCAGTCCGTCCTTGCCGAGCGCGGCGGTGAACTCGTTGACGTACAGGCCGATGTGCTGGTCGACGACGTCCGGTTCCATCTCCTGGGCGTGCTGGAGGACGTGGGCGCGGGAGGCGGCGGGGTCATCCCAGGCCGCGCGGAGCGAGGCGCGGATCGTGTCGGTGAGCCGACGCAGTACGGCTTCCCCCAGGGAGCGGCGGGCGACGATCGCGCCCAGCGGAATGGGCAGCCCGGTGCGCTTCTCCCACTCCTCGCCCATGTCTGCCGTGCAGTGCAGACCGTAGCGCCCGTAGGTGAAACGAGCTTCGTGGATGACGAGTCCGGCGTCGACGGCGCCGTCCCGGACGGCGGGCATGATCTCGTGGAACGGCAGGACGACGATCTCGCCGACACCGCCCGGTATCGCGTCGGCCGCCCAGAGCCGGAACAGCAGGTAGGCCGTCGAAGTGGTGCTGGGCACCGCGACGCGGGCGCCGGTCAGGGAGGCGGGCTCACCGGGCTCTGCCACCAGGACGAGGGGTCCGCAGCCATGACCGAGGGCGCCGCCGCAGGGCAGCAGCGCGTAGTCGGCGAGGATGCGCGGCAGCACGCCGTAGGAGACCTTCAGGACGTCCAGTTCGCCGCGTTCGGCGAGGCCGTTGGTGATGTCGATGTCGGCGAGGGTGAGCCGGGCGTCCGGCGCGTCGGGGAGCAGTCCCTCGGTCCAGGCGTGGAAGACGAACGTGTCGTTGGGGCAGGGCGAGTGCGCGAGAGTCAGGGGCTCCGTCATGGCCCGTCCTTCCTTGTTCTCCGGGGTACGGCGGCGATGCCCTCAGCAAAGCCGTTGCGGATGTGGGGTTTTCCCCAGACTGCCCTCCGCGAGGATGAGCGGGCCCCACCCGACGCGGCGTCGACGCCCGCCGGTTCCGCAGGGCGTCGCGGTCGCGCCCTGGGGCCGTCGACGCGGCACACCACGCCCATGCCACGTGCGCACCGTCACCACGCGTGCCGCCTGGCACTGAACGAGGAGGTTCCCGGCCATGGACGCTGGGCTCAAGCGCGAGCTGGAGGAGAAGGTCCTCTCCGGTGAGCGGCTGTCCCGCGAGGACGGCATCGCCCTGTACGAGTCGGACGACCTGGCGTGGCTGGGCGGACTCGCGCACGAGGTGCGCACCCGCAAGAACGGCGACGTGGTCCACTTCAACGTCAACCGCCACCTCAACATGACCAACGTGTGCACCGCTTCGTGCGCCTACTGCTCCTTCCAGCGCAAGCCGGGTGAGCAGGACGCGTACACGATGCGCATCGAGGAGGCCGTGCGTCTGGCCAAGGCGATGGAGAACGAGCACCTGTCGGAGCTGCACATCGTCAACGGCCTGCACCCGAACCTGCCGTGGCGCTACTACCCGCGGTCGCTGCGCGAGCTGAAGAAGGCGCTGCCCGGCGTCGGTCTCAAGGCGTTCACGGCGACGGAGATCCACCACTTCGAGACGATCTCCGGGCTGTCGGCGTCGGAGATCCTCGACGAGCTGATCGACGCGGGCCTGGA
>NZ_JBEPBI010000404.1:0-4595 GCF_040299045.1 Streptomyces sp. NPDC001027 | reverse complement strand
TCCCGAAGGACCGGGCGGCCATTCTCCTTGAGCCATCAGCGGCAACCTCGCATCAGCCACACCCGGTCCTCCCGGACCGCCAACATTCTTAAGGATCTCGTATGACGACCGAGCTGACGCCGCTCTACCCGCAGCTGCCGGACAACGCGTTGATCGTGCTGATCGGCGCCTCCGGGGCGGGGAAGACGACGCTCGCGAACACCTGGCCCGCCTTCCAGGTCCTCTCGCTGGACGCCCTGCGCGGCTGGGTGAGCGATGACGAGGGCTGCCAGGAAGCCAGCGACGACGCCGTCGACGTCCTGCACCTGCTGGTGGAGCGCCGGATGGCCCGTCGGCGCAACACGGTCGTCGACGCGACGAACGTGTCCAGCGCCGCCAGGGCCCCGCTGGTCGCCGCCGCCAAGCGCCACGGCATGCCCGTGATCGCGGTGGTCCTGGCGACGCCGGAGGACGTGTGCCTGGCCCGGCAGGTCCCGCGTCCGGACAACCGGACCGTGCCCGACGACACCGTCCGCGCGCAGCACAAGGCCCGGGTCCACTCCCACCAGTCGCTGCGCGGGGAGGGATTCAACGAGGTCCTCTTCGCGGAGAGCCTCTGCCGCCTGGAGCCGTTCCTGCGGCGGCTGAGCGAGACCCGCGACGCCGACCTCGGGCTGGACGGCAGCGACGGCCTGGGCAGCCTGCTCCTGGTCCGCCGCATCTTCGGCCTCGAGATCCTCCCGCTGTGGCAGTGGAAGGACGGCTCCGACGTCGCCGGCGGCGACCGCGTCGCGGAGATCCGCCTCGGTCAGCTGTACCTCACCCTCGCCCTGCGCCAGGACGTCGACGGAGAGGGCGACTACGGCTTCGACGTCATGGTCCCCTGCCCCTTCGACTCCGAGTGCAGCGGCTACGCCTGGGTGCCGGCCTACAGCGTCAGCTGCCTCCACCGCGCTCTCACCGGCCAGCTGGACAACCACGAAGACATCGTCTGCACCGTCCACGGCAGCTTCGGCCTCGACGACGTCGACCAGGAGGCCGACGACCACGACCAGGACGACGACCCCGAAGGCCGCGCCGACCTCGAGGCGCAGTACGCGGACGCGGTCCGCGCGTGAGCCGCGCAGCCCAAGGCCCGCACCCGCTCACCCCGGCCGAACTCCCGGCCGGGGATGAGTGGTGGCACGGCTGCCGGGACTGTCACCTGCCGATCCAGGGCGGGGCCGCCGGCCTCGCCGCGCACCGCAGCACCGTCCACACCAGCGCCGGTGACCCCCGGCACCCGATCACGATCCACCTGGAGTTCTGACCCGCCCTCACCGGCGTGATGGACGCTCCGTGCCCCCCCGGCTCCGATCGACGGAGGCCGGGGCGGTCGCGGTGGTCCCTCAACCCCGAGCACGAGAGGAGCTGGACGTCATGCACCTGCGCTTGCGCATCTATGAGGTGGACGTCCCGATACACGACACCAACCACCCCGACCGGCGCGGCGTGCACGTCTTCACCGGCGTCGCCGACTCCCCCGCCGCGGCCCTGCGCCGCGCGCACGAGGCGTACGACGCCGCGCTCGCCGCGCAGCAGACCGGACTCGAGAACCCCGGCAAGCAGCCGGACAGCTGGGGAGCGCGCGGGCTTCGGCCCGGCTGGCAGATGGAGTGGCCCGCCGCGACGGCCGGCCTCTGGCACAACCCCGTGAGCTGGACCACCCGCAGCGACTTCGCGCTGTAGCTCCGCCCCGGGACAGCCGCTGTGCTTGGCGGCTAGACGGCTGTCCCGGGCCCATCCATCCCGTACGAGGCGAGACGGAGAACCCAAGTATGTCGTCCCTCCTGCGCATTCACGGCCGGATCGGCCAGCGCACCCTCCTACCGACGACCGCCGCCATGCGGTTGACCGGGCGGGGGCGAGCCGCATGAGCCTCGCCACCCTGCCCGAAGGCGACTGGATCCGCGGCATCACGATCCGCCAGCCCTGGGCCACATGCATCCTCGAGGGCAAGAACCCGGAGACAGGCCGGTGCACTGGCCGTGGGAGGGCTGGGTCCTCATCCACGCCGGGAAGAAGAAGCCGGAGCCCGCCGTGCTGCGCGACCCGCTGGTCGCCACCGCGATCCGCGGCCGCGAACTGCACCTGGGCGCGGTCATCGGCGTCGCCCGTCTCACCGGCTGCCACCTGGACCAAGGACCGGAGAGGTGCCCGAGCCCCTGGGCGGAGCGCGGCGCGCACCACCTGGTCCTCGAGGACGTCCAGGAGCTCGCCCTGCCCGTGAACGCTACGGGCGCGCTCCCGGCCTGGAAACCGTCGGCGGGCCTGGTGGCGCAGGTGTTCCAGCAGCTGCCCGACTTCCGGCCGTGACCCGCACGGGACGCAAGAAGGAGAAGCTGCCGTTCGAGCCGGGCCTGATCCCCGCTCCCGGCGAGCTTCTCGTCTGGCGCGACGGCCAGCACTTCGACCGCTGGCAGGACCTCCCCTGCACGCTGTGCGGCCAGCCCACGCCCATGCGCTCCCACTCAAGGGAGCCAGTTCACAAGGCCTGCGCTGAGGACTGGATCGCCGCCAACCCCGCTGAGGCCCGCCTCGGGCGGTTCGCCTCCGACCTCATGCCGAAGCCCAAGTCCAAGGGCCAAGGCGACCACTCCTGACCTCCACCTGGAGGACCACCTATGAGCAGCACCGACCGCGACGTCGACCACGCCCTCGCCTACCCCGAGCCGCCCGCGTCCCCACTCTGGCATCGGAACGGCGCGAAGGCCCGGCCGCTCACACCCGCCCAACAGCGGCGCAACCGCGAGTTGCTGGACATCGCCCAGCGCACCACCCGAGACGCGATACCTGCGGGTCCTTCCCAAGGTGAACCAGGTGCCCAGCCGCCTCGACCACGGCTCGCCGCATGTCTACATCAAGGAGGTCGACAGCACCGAACGAAGGATCAACCAGAGCCTCGTGGAGGATGACGCCTTCTGGGCCTGGGCGATCATCGAGACGCTACGGCACACCGGAGTTCGCGCCGAAGAACTGACCGAGCTCACCCACCTCGCGCTGGTCTCCTACAAACTGCCCGACACCAACGAAGTCGTCCCGCTCCTCCAGATCGTTCCCTCCAAGAGCAACGAGGAACGGCTACTGCTGGTCAGCCCCGAACTGGCCAGCGTCCTGGCCACGATCATCAAGCGCCTGCGCGACGCCAACGGCGGGAAGGTCCCGCTGATCTCCCGCTACGACTCACACGAGCGCGTCACGGGCCCCCAGCTGCCGCACCTGTTCCAGCGCCGCCCTTACTGGCAGCCGCAGGTCATGAGCGAAGCCGGTATCAAGCGCGCTCTGGACCGGACCCTGGAGGCCACCGGACTACGCGACCATGCCGGCGAGCCACTGCGCTATACACCGCACGACTTCCGAAGGATGTTCGCGACCGAGGCCGTCACCGGCGGACTGCCCGTTCACATCGCAGCCCGCATCCTCGGTCACAAAACGCTGACCACCACCCAGGCATACCTCGCCGTCTTCCAGGACGACCTGGTACGCACCTACCGAGGCTTCCTCGACCGGCGCCGGGCCGAGCGCCCCCAAGAGGAATATCGCGAGCCGACCGCGGCGGAGTGGCACGACTTCCAACAGCACTTCGAGCTCCGCAAGGTCTCCCTCGGCACCTGCGGGCGCCCCTATGGCACCCCCTGCAAGCACGAACACGCCTGCATTCGCTGCCCCGTTCTCCAGATGGACCCCCGCCAGCGGCCCCGCCTCATCGAGATCATCCAGAACCTTCGCGAGCGCATCACCGAAGCCCGCGGGAACGGCTGGCTCGGCGAGGTCGAAGGACTCCAGGTCAGTTTCGACGCCGCGATGGCCAAGCTCAACAGCCTCAAGAACAGCCGCACCGACGGGCGTCCCCAACTGGTCGACCTTGGCATTCCCGTCTTCACCGACACCACGAGCGAACCCCAATCAGAAACAGGAGACCCCCGCTTTGCACTCGATACGCCTGATCTCGTTCGGCTACCTTCACCTGCCGACGGACCCGACGCAGGCCGATCCCGCCGGCCGCTGACCGCATCGAAGACGCTCGGGGCCGACTCCGTAACCCGGCAGCCGCCCGCGACCTCCTGGACCTCGACGGCTTCCACCCTCTACGCATTCTTCGAGCGGGTACTGAGGTTCCAATCGGCATGCGCGCGGTTTGCGACGCTCACGAGAACTGATCGAAGGGCTTCACGGTTCCGGCCCCGCCCTTTCATGGCATGACAGTTGGGGCATAGCGCGACCATCTGCACCGGGTGATCACGGCCACCAGCGGCGATCTCAACGACATGGTCGACCTCGAGGATGGGCTGCCCGCCGTCGGTAACATCGGTCGGCTGGCCTCCGCATGTTGGATTTTCGCACCGTCCCTGGCACCGAAGAAGAACAGCTTTTCTAGCGTCTATCAGCCGAACCGGGCGATTGCTGGTCTGCGCTGTGCGGCGGCCCTGCGTTGCTTCTTCCTGCCGCTCGATCGACTTGACGAGCTTCCGGTACTGGGTCCAGGGCTTCGGCATAGTCAGACCTCGTCCTTTTTGATCATGTGAGGCCGAGATGGGCGAGGGTGCGGGTTTGGTCCCTGGCTGTGTGGCGGAGGC
>NZ_JBEPBI010000403.1:0-4643 GCF_040299045.1 Streptomyces sp. NPDC001027 | reverse complement strand
CCTCACGGAACTCCGGATCGAACTTCCGTCGCATCTCCGCCATGACTCCCAACTTCCCCTGCAGTCATGGTCTTCACGCTACGAGGGGAGAGACATACTCGCCGCTGATCTGCCCCGTGGTGCCGAACAGCATGGCAGCCCCGGCACCCATCAGGCTGTGCACGACGGCCGCGGGGATGTCGACAGCCAGGTCGAAGTACGTCTGAAACCGCGGGGGATCTCCTTGTGCTGCGCCTTCCGCGCTCAGCTGGCGGTGGAGGCGGCGGTCCGCCTGCCAGGTCCCGAACCGGGTGTACAGATCCAGGACTCCGCGTAGCAGCCCGCCTGCAGCCCCCAACAGAATCAGTGTCGGGACGTCCACGGTCTCCCCCGCATAACTGCGCTGACGCCTGGCTGTGCACTTCCGGCCGCCATGCAAGCGTAGAGCCGTCCGTGCTCCGCAGGGAAGGGGGCCACGGTATGCCGCGGTATCGGTCGACTACCGCAAGGGGCCGGGTGGCCTGGACTCATTGGGAGGGTCCTGCGGCAACAGCGGCATGACTCACCGGCTCGGTGACCTCGCTTCAGTCTCTCAGGGCTCAGCGAGGGACTGAGGGTCTCCGTTGTAGGTGGAGGGGTCTGCCGGGACGATTCCGGCGCCGACAGGAGCCGCGACTCCCCCTACGTACATCGCCTGGTACTGGTCGTAGGGATGCGGTCCCTCGAAGTTCTGGGCGACCGAGGTCAGCTGGAACGGCTTTCCGTTGTTGCTGACTTCTTGTTTCACCGGATCGCGGCCCGGCACGACCACAGTGAAGCGGAATGTGAAGCTGCAGGAACGTTCATTGGTGTTGACAAACGCCACGATGGTTTCAGTCTCCCCGTACTTCAGGGTGATGCTCTTGCGGGCGAAGTATGGTTCGTTGTTCCCGTCGGTGGGTTCGGGGACCTGGTCGTCCAGGTTGAAGAACAAGGTTCTGGTCTTGGATTCACCTCCGTTGGTGCCGCCGTTGAGGAAGAACGTGCCTGTGAGCGGCGGCGAACATTCTCGTTTGAGGATTTGCATGTTCGTGATGCGGATTTCCTTCTTGCTGCGTCCGCTGACGGTGAGCGAGATGGTTCGGAAACCGGCTGGTACCCCCTCGTTCTCATCGAACCAGTCCTCGAACGTCTTGCCCTTTCCGTAATCCTCGTGCTCCAGCTTCTCCACCTGGGAGGCCGACAGCTTCATCGTGGATGTGAAGACGTAGTCGCCTGTGCTCAGTCCGAGGAAGGACACATCGTCCACCGACAGCGGCGAAGCCTCCGGGGCCGGGTCCCAGAGAACGTATGCCGAGCCGGCTGCCAGCACCACGACCATGGTGGCGGCGCCTATCGCGTACGGCGTACGGATCCGCCGCGCCGCCCCGGTGTCCGGGGGCTGGTTCTCGGGCGTACCGCGGTAGCGCGGACGTGGCCGGCCGCCGCAGGCTGTGTAGCCGTCGGCCCAGCGGCCGAGGAGGCCGTCGCGTGTGCCGTCGTCCAGTACGTGGTGTTTGCAGTACGCCAGCACCAGGAGTTCGACGTATTTCCAGCCCGGGAGTCTGTCGGCCTTCCTGCCCTTCACGGTGAGTGCGTTGAGCCAGGTGCCCTTGGCCGGACCGTTCACGCTCCGTTCGAAGCCGGGGGCGTTTTTCTTGCCGACGATGCCGTTGGCGACTTCGACCAGGTGGTCGTAAGAGAGACCGTCCGCGCGCAGTCCGTTCAGTGCCGCGCGGAACGCCCGCGGCGTTCGCTCCGCGACGGCGGTGTTGAGGAGTTCCTGCCACGTCGGCGTCTGCTCGGTCATGTCGCCCGCCCCCTGACTGTGCTTCAGCAGTATCGCGGACGGGACGGCCCCGGGCTGGCCATCGCGCAGATCCGGTGCAAATCCGGACACTTCAGCGGGTTCACCTGCATCAATGCCGGTGTCCGCAATTGCCATGATCTTGGACTGGATGTGTCCGGGCGTCCTGCATCACGGTGTGGAGCACTCCGCACGACGACTACCAAGGACGGACACCATGCCTACGCCGAGCCCCGCTGTCAGGGTCATGACCCTCGCCATCGCGGCGCTGAGCGCCCTTGTCGCCGCACTGGTCGCTTTCATCGTCCTGCCGCACCTCGGCGCGAGCATCCTGACGACGACACTGAGTTCCTGCGGGGCCTTCGTGACCGTCAGTGCCGGCACCCTGCATGTGCTGCGGGAGTTCCACCTGTTCTGATGCGCGGCCCGCACTCAGCGGGCCGCGAGACGGCCCTGCCGGTAGACCCACGTCTCTCTCGCCTCCCCCGACGGGCAGCAATTGTAGTCGTCCTCCAGATAGAAACGGTCGAGGGCCGTGATACGGCCGGATTTCATCGACTCCACCTTCAGCAGATTCGGCGGTTCACCGAGCCGGGGCTCACGGCTCGTCAGAGTGCCCAGTACTGAGAGTTTTTGTGCACTGCCGTCGAAAACGAATACGCCCATGGCTCTCTGCCCTGCCGCGGTGGAGTCGTGATTTCCACATATCACAGGAAGTGCCGCCTCGTCACGGTCGTCCCCGGTGATGTCACCGTAGAAGATCTCCTCCATGAGGATCGCAACGTCCTGCGGCATGTTCGGCTCCGGCCCGTCGAACTCTGACGGCACGTTGACGGCCAAGCCCTCACGCAGACGGATCGGCTCGGGAGACCTGCACAACGCCCCCGGGATCTCGATGCTGCGCCAGTCCACGGCACGCAGGTCGATCGGATCCTCAGACGTTTCCCCGCGGGAGAGGAACCGGTAGGCCACGAGACAGCCCACGGCCAGGACAAGGCACACCGTCAGCGTCAACGCCCTCGCACGCCCCATCGAACGGTCCACCATCCCCGCCCCTCATTCCGCACCTTGCAGAGTGGTCACAGTGTGCCGTCCCGGTCAGCGCCCTGGAGGTGGTTCGCCGTTGCGGCCCCACGAAATGCGCTGTCTCCTGCCGACTCAGCACCAGGCAACACGCACGAGGCCGAGCCCCGCCCTTCCCCGCGGCGGCCGCTCCACCCGGCAACACTTCCGCGCCCACAGCGCCGGTCGGGCTACTGCCAGTATGTTGCCTCGACGAGCAGGCGGAATTGGGCCGCCTCCAGGTGTCGGTGGGCAGAGGCGCGCAGTCGGGCGTGTGCACGGTGCCGATGCGTGTACGGCGTAGCCCTGGCTCATCAGACAGCGCCGCGGTCCGGGCCTGGTGGGGCGATCTCGCCCGCCAAGGGGCAGGCCCTTGGACCTGCCCCCCGGCGGACAATGGGGGTCCGCGGCAACGGACGTATTCCCCAAGACTGCAGCGTGCTGTCCGGACCAAGGGAAAGCCAGCCGCGCGCCACCCCGTTCGAGAGCGGGGCGCCAAGAAGAGCATCGGCCGCGAGAGTTGCTTGCGCTAGTCGCATTCGGTTGCCGAATGCCGGCGAACGATTACGAACAACCAGGCCTGTGGGCTGTGACAGCTCTGGGTGTTATCGCACTGGCCCGGTCGGTGACGGGACAATCAGCCCGCAGCGACGGTGAACCGCCTGCTCGGCCCGGACACATCCGAAAAACGAGGGCCACGGATCAACTGTCGACAAGGCGCCTGGCCTGCAAGAGTGGAGGCCGCGTCATGAGCGGCAACTCCTGACGTGACCTCAACTACCGTCCGGACCAAGGGATCACGCCCCCATGCAAACCTATCGCCTCTGCCTGCCCAAGGGCGGCTTTGTCGATCTGCCTGGCTACTACCCGGTGATCGTCGTCGTTCTCGTTCTCGTCCTCCTCGGCTCCGACCTCAGCTCAGCCGTCGCCGCCGTCATCGCCATGGGCGCCGCTGCCCGGGAACTGACTGCACGGCCTGCTTCCGCCGCCTGACCTGACGTTCGCTTCGGCGGTGCCACACCGGTGGCACCGCCCCTTCCTTCATGCCCGAGAGAGACACCGCCCGATGACACGCCCGGAAAAGTCCATCGCCCATGACGCGCCGTTCTCGAGTTTCGCGCGCCAGCTGCGCAGGCTGCGTCACGACGCAGGCAGCCCCACCTATTCCTCCATGTCCCGCCGCATCAAGCACCAGTTCTCCGTCACGACACTGGCCAGGGCAGCAAGTGGAGACATCCTGCCCACTCTTGAGGTCACTCTCGCCTACGCAGAGGCCTGCGAGGGCAGCGCCCAACACTGGACCGAGCAGTGGCTGCTCGCACAGAGAGGAGCGATGCCGCGGCCAGACGGCTCCTGGGCGGCGGTGCCACCGTCCGTGAGCAGGGCAACCTCTGCAGCGGGCTTCGTGGAGGCTCTGCGGCAACTGCGGCTATGGGCCGGCACACCGTCCTACACCCAGCTGGCTGGCCTCACGGGGCTCAGCCGAAGCACTCTCTGCGACGCGCTCTCGGCAAGCCATGACCGGCTGCCGAGCCGCAACGTGGCATCCAGGCTGGTGCTGGCCTGCATGCAGTACGCCTGGGCCAACCGCACGTGGCTGCAGGAAACCCCCCAGATCAGCGTCACACCCCAGCAGGCGCAGCATGCCTGGATGCATGTGTGGCTGGAACTCAGTTCCCGTGGGGCCTTCCCCCGTGAAGGTGGGCACGCGGTTATTGATCACGCGGCGAGCGTGAGTTTAGCGGTGTGGTGTCGGCGTTCGTATGCGTTGGGGCTG
>NZ_JBEPBI010000402.1:0-4696 GCF_040299045.1 Streptomyces sp. NPDC001027 | reverse complement strand
GCCGCTCCCCGTGACAGCGGCCGACCGGCCCGATCCCCCCGTGCCCCGAGGATCCCCCGTCGATCCCCGGCGCTTCCCCCGTCGATCCCTGTGCTTCCCCCCCGAGGGCCGACGCTCGCCCGGCGGCCCTTCACCCTTGAGAGCCCGCAGGCGCGCCCCTGATACACCCTCCGTGGAAAAAAGTCCCCCGGACCGGGATCCGGGGGACTTTCACGGCCGTGGGGGAGGCTTCGGCCGGGCTTCCTCGGCTCGCGCCGGGAGGCTCAGCCGGTGAAGCCGGCCGTGATGGAGGTGAACTGCCAGGTGCTCTGGCCGATGCCGGAGCAGTTGCTCACCACGCCCCCGCCCGGGCACGGGCGGTCGCGGTTGACGGCCCAGTAGGCGAGCCGCGCGATGTGGTGGGAGTTGGCCCAGTCGCGGATCTGCGTCCAGATCGCCGGTGTGGTGTTCTCCTGCTGGTCGGAGAGGCCGTTCATGCCCGAGATGCCGATGTGGGCGTAGGCGGTGGCGTCGTCCCAGCCGAAGGTGGACTTCAGCTTGTTCTTCAACCCCTCCGTGGCGTTCACGGTGTTGCCGTACATGTCCGAGCCGCCGCCGAAGTCGAACGGCATGACGGTGAAGACGTCGATGTCCGCGCCGAGCGACTTGGCCTGCTCGATGAGCCGGTTGCCGTAGTACGTCGGTCCGGTGGTGCTCGTCCCGAAGGTGACGACGGTCTTCAGGCCGGGATTGTCGGCCTTCACGGTCTTCAGCGCGGTGAGGATCCGTGCCTGCACGGCCTCGTTCTCGAACTCGTCGGTGTTCTCGATGTCCATGTCGATCGCTTTGAGCGAGTAGGCGTCGATCACCTTCTGCAGGGCGCCCGCGAGCGCGCTCGCCGAGGAGCAGTTGGTGCCGAGCTTGCTGCCCTGCCAGCCGCCGAACGAGGGCACGATGTCACCGCCCGCCGAGCGGATCTGGTTGATGACGCTCTGGTCGACCCCGCCGGCCAGCGCCCGGTTGCCGTCCCACAGGGGGTTGCAGCCGCCGCCGTCCAACACGAACGCCATGGTGAACCACTTGACGCCGGTCGCGTTCATCACCGTGGTCACGTTCGGCGGGTCTCCCCAGCCTTCGAACAGGTAGGGCGCGGCCTGCTTGAACCCGGTGCCGCCGCCCCCGCCCGCGGTGGTGGTGACGGTCACGGAGTCGGAGGCCGCGGAGGTGTTCCCGGCGGCGTCGCGCGCCTTCACGGTGAAGGTGTACGCCGTGCTCGCGGACAGCCCGCTGACCGTGGCGGCCGTGCCGGAGACGGTGAGCGCCTTCGCCGATCCGCTGTAGACGTCGTAGGACGTGACGCCGACGTCGTCGGTGGCGGCCTTCCAGGACAGCGACACGCTGGAGGACGTCCTGCCGGTCGAGGTGAGCCCGCCGGGCGCGGTCGGGGCCTGCGTGTCCGTGCCGCCCCCGCCGCCGGGCCCGTCGAGGCTGACGTCGTCGGCCTGGTAGGCGCCCTGGGCGTACCAGCCGTGGACGTAGATCGTGGCGCTGGTCTGCGAGGCCCCGGTGGTGAAGGACACCGACAGCCGGCTGTACGCCGAGGGCGACGACGTCCAGGTGGACGCGCCGCCGTCGACGCCGAGGTAGACGTAGGAGCCGCGCACCCAGCCGGTCAGCGCGTAGGCGGTGTTCGGCCGGACGGCGACGGTCTGGCTGCACTTGGCGTTGTCGCTCGAACTCACCGCCCCCGTGAGCGCCTTGGACCCGCTGTGGGCGGGGGAGGAGACGACGGAGCCGAGGTTGCCCGTACAGGTCCAGGGCGCGAGAGCGCCCGACTCGAATCCGGGGTTGGCGAGGACGTTGGCCGCCTGAGCGGTGCCCGGCAGGGCGACGGCCCCGGCGAGGGCGAGCCCGGCGGTGCCGAGCAGGGCGAGGAAGCGACGCCATGGGCGTGTGAGGGGTGTGCTGCGCACGCGATCTCCCTGAAGGAATGGGGGTGTTCGGGAGTGCAGGGGAGTGCAGGGGGTGCGCAACAAAGTTGGTATGGACCAATCCGCCTGTCAAGACAACGAGCGGGATTGGTCCATACCGGTGAGAGGAATATCCGTTTCGGGGGTTTCTAGAGCGGCAGCGCCTGCGCGGTCGGCGTCACCTCGACGGAGTCGGCCGGGGCGGGCACGGCCGACAGCAGCGGCTCGGTCGGCGCCACGTCGTCCAGGCGCTGGTGCGGCAGCGTCACCGCGCGCAGCGGCCGGGGGCCCGACACCACGGTGTAGTCCTGTCCGAGGAACGGCGGCACGATCACGCCCGGATCCTCGCCGAGCGCCAACTGCACAGCGGCCCAGGGGGCGTTGATCCCGCACTGGGACAGCTGGTGCAGTCCGCCGGCCGGGCGGGTGTTGACGTCCATCAGGACCGGCCGGTCGCCGAACATCCGGAACTGGACGTTGGACAGGTAGTGCAGCCCGAAGCCCTCGGCGACGAGCCGCGCCGGCTCCAGCCACTGCTCGTGCAGCGTGAAGCCCCGGCGGCGGCCGTTCTTCGTCCGGCCGACGGCCATCCGCAGGACGTTGTCCGGGCCGGTCAGGCAGTCCACGGACACCTCGGGCTGCTCCAGGCGCGGCATGACCAGCCAGTCCACCTGCTCCCCGCCCTGCTCCTCGGCCTGCCTCAGCACCTCGACCACCGCGTCGAGCTGGACGTACGGGCTCGGGAAGCCCGTGAGGTGCGACAGCGAGAAGGGCTTCCGGGTGATCATCCGGAAGCCGACGCCGCCCGCGCCGGACGCCGGCTTGAAGCACGGCTTGTGACCCGCGTCCTCCAACTCCTCGACAGCGGCGACGAGTTCGTCCGCCGAGCGGATGCGGTACCACGGCGGCACGGGCACGCCGATCGCCTGGACGGCCTCGTACGCGATCACCTTGTCGTGGAAGACGGCGACGGCCTCCGGCGGCGGCGCGAGCAGCGCGGTGCCGACCGCCTCGAAGTCGGCGCGGTGGGCCACGATCGCCGACTGGTGCAGCCGGGGCACGAACACGTCGATGCCGCGGCGCCTGCACTGGGCCAGCGCGTACTCGACGTACCCGGCCGGGGAGAGACCCTCCGGCTCGAGCTCGGCGGTGTCGGCCGCGGCCAGCACCGGGGAGTCGGCGTCACCGTGCGTGGCGTGGATCTCGACGGCGCGGTCGCTGGGATTTCGCCGCAGCTGATCCGTGAAGAACACGTTCTCCGCGTACGTGCGGTTGAGCCAGACGCGTACGCGAGAGACCATGCGAGGCCGCCTTTCACGGTTCGCGGGCAGGGCGAAGCAGGCCCGGCCCGGGCAGGGGGAATGGTGGGTCACCAAACCGCCCTGCGGAAGGGACGTCCATGGCGGTGGTGTTGGGGCGATCATACGGCGTCTGGGGGGTGCCGCGTGCAACGCGGGTGTTACGGAATTGCCGATCTTGTTCACGTGCGCCGCCCGGTCCGGTAATGGGGTGCTCCGGCGCAGGTGGAGCCAGGTGTCGGCGTCGCGGACGACGTGATCCGACCTTGTCCCGCGGCCGTGAATGTGTTCTCTTGGGCACACTGGTGTGTGCATGTGAATACGGAGCGTGGGCTCCTGAGCGGGGGTGTGAAGTGACGTCGACGGCCGGTGCCGCCGGGCGACTCCTGGCCATCAGCGATCTGCACATCGGATATGCGGAGAACCGGGCCCTCGTCGAGGCCATGGTCCCCGAGACGGACGAGGACTGGCTGCTCGTCGCCGGCGACGTCTCGGAGAACACCGACGACATCCGCTGGGCGCTGAAGACGCTCGCGAGCCGCTTCCGCAAGGTCCTGTGGGCTCCCGGCAACCACGAACTGTGGACGTTCCCCACGGACCCGGTCACCCTGCGAGGCGTCGCCCGCTACGACCATCTGGTGGACCTCTGCCGCGACCTGGGAGTGACGACCCCCGAGGACCCCTACCCGGTGTGGGAGGGCCAGGGCGGCCCGGTCGTCGTCGCCCCGCTGTTCCTGCTGTACGACTACTCGCTCCTGCCGGCCGGCTGCGCGACCAAGGAGGAGGGGCTGGCCTATGCGGAGGGCACGGGCATCGTCTGCAACGACGAGTACCTGCTGCACCCCGATCCGTATCCGAGCCGTGAGGCCTGGTGCCGGGCCCGGGTCGCCGAGACCGCCCGGCGGCTCGCCGAGATCCCCGCCGACCTGCCGACGGTCCTCGTCAACCACTACCCGCTGCACCGTCACCCGATGGACGTCCTGTGGCACCCCGAGTTCGCCATGTGGTGCGGCACCGCCCTCACCGCGGACTGGCACCGGCGGTTCCGCGTCGAGGCCATGGTCTACGGCCATCTGCACATCCCGCGCACCACCCGGCAGGACGGCGTCCGCTTCGAGGAGGTCTCGGTCGGCTACCCCCGCGAATGGCGCAAGCGGCCGCAGCCGCCGGGCCGTCTGCGCCGCATTCTGCCCCGGGAGGCCGAAGCCTCGTGATCGATGAACTGTTGCCCGCCTTCGTGGTGGTGGTGGAGGCGTTCGGCGAGGAGGGCGTCCGCGAGTTCGGGAGCACTCCGCTGTACCCCGAGGAGCAGGCGCTGTTGACGCGGGCGGTCGACAAGCGGCGCCGTGAGTTCACCGTCGTCCGCGGATGCGCCCGGCGCGCCATGGAGAAGCTGGGGGTGCCCGCGCAGCCCGTGCTGCGCGGCGAGCGCGGCGCGCCGTGCTGGCC
>NZ_JBEPBI010000401.1:0-4698 GCF_040299045.1 Streptomyces sp. NPDC001027 | reverse complement strand
TCCGAGTAGTCCTTCATCGCCATCGGCGGTCTTCTCGCTTCCTCCGGATCAAGCAGATCCAGTATCAGCGTGTCCACCACTCAGGGGGAGGCCCCCACAGACCACATAGGACGACTCCACCAAACAACGAAAGTGCGGCATGCGGTGGTGACAAGTCTGTGCCAAGCACAACCCACAGCCTGGGCAATTGGCGTGATCGAATGATCAGGGGACGCCGTTGGAGGCCTTGATGCTTTGGTCGGCAGCCCAGGAGGCGAGCAACCGCAGGGCGTCATGGGAAGGTGACCCAGGCGGGGCGGTCCAGGCGATGATCTGCTGGTCGGGATTGGTGCCGCAGCTGAGCCTGTTCCAGCCGAGAGTGAGTTCTCCGACGACTGGATGATGCAGCCTCTTCGTTCCCAAGATCCTGGTGTCGACATGATGCTCGGTCCACAGCTTCCGAAACTCCTCGTCCACGGCCGAGAGCTCCTCGACGATGGCACGGAGCTTCGGATCGCCCGGACAGCGGGCGCTCGCCATGCGGAGCTGGGCGATGGCCAAGTGGGCGACTTCCTCCCAGTCCATGTACAGGGCCCGAAGGGCAGGATCGGTGAACAGCATTCGGACGTAGATCCGGCGGTTCTCCGGGATGCTTCCGAAGTCAGCGAACAGGGCCGCAGCCAGCTGGTTCCAGGCCAGAACATCGGAATGGCGGCCTATGACGAACGCGGGGCTGGTGGCGAGATCATTGAGAAGGAACTGCAACTGCGGGTCCACCTTCTCTCGCATGCTGTGAGGCGGCTGTTCACCCTTGCTGGCGAGCTCGAAGAGATACGTGCGTTGGTCCGCGTTGAGTAGGAGCACACGGGCAAGAACGGCCAGCACGGGAGCAGACGCCTGCATGCGCCCCTGCTCAATCCGCGTGTAGTACTCCGTGCTGATGGAGGCCAGCAGTGCGACCTCCTCACGTCGCAGGCCGGTCACCCGCCGCGGCTGTTCGCAAGTGGCGGGAAGGCCTACGTCGGCCGGGCTGACGCCGGCGCGCCGTGCTTTGAGGAACTCACCCAGCTCGTTCAGATGCAGGTCACGACTCATATTTCCAGCGTCGCAGATGTTCAGGTATGTGAAGGGCAAAGATTTCCCCGACATCTGGCTGCAGAATCACCAATGCGATCGATCGGTCGCCAGGATTCGGCTCGGTGACCGCAGGCGCACGCGGAGAAGCCGACCTCACAGCCGGATTCCTGTTGAGGGAGTCGGTGGAGGCACACCCGGGCGGCTGTGACGATCTCGCAAGGAGCCTTCCGCTTCCCGTACGTCGCCATCGCCATCGCGGTAGCCGATTTTCTCCAGTCGTTGGTACGGGCATCCCGCGGTGGGACGGCTGAGTCTGCCGGGCGGCCGGATCTGATGCTGTCGGCCCTTACGCCCGGATCCGGGCAGTGAGCGCGAGCAGCTAGTGCGGCTGTTTGTCCCACTGGGCCGATGCGCATCCGAGGCTTGCGCGCCGCTGAGCTGGCCTGCTGTCGTGTCCCTTGGTCAGGATCGGGCGGGGTCTTCGTGGTGCGTCTGTTCCCCTTCGGTGGCGGCCCAGGAGGCGAGCAGTCGCAGGGCGTCGTGGTCCGGGGTCCCGGGTTCGGCGCCGTAGGCGGTCAGGGTGAGGCCGGGTTGTGCGGGCAGTTCCATGGCGTTGAAGTCGAGGCTGAGCTCGCCGATGGCCGGGTGCCGGAAGGGTTTGCGGCCGGTGTGGTGCAGGCGCACGTTGTACTTGGCCCAGGCGGCGCGGAACTCGTCGCTACGGGTGACGAGTTCGCCGATCAGCCCGGTCAAGTCGGTGTCGCCCGGGGCGCGGCCAGCTTCGGTGCGCAGCAGTGAGACGGTGGTGTTGGCGGAGGCGTTCCAGTCGGGGAAGAAGTCGCGGCTGGTGGGGTCGAGGAACTGAAAGCGGGCGATGTTCACGGGGCGGGCTGAGCCGGTGAACAGTGGGGCATAGAGGGCGCGCCCGAGCGGGTTAACGGCGAGGATGTCGAGGCGACCGTTACGGATGAAGGCCGGGGCGTTGGTCATGGAGTCCAGGACACGGGCGAGGCTGGCCGGGACGGCATTCTTGGGCTTGCGGGCGGTGCGGCGCGACGGACGGCGGCGCTGGGCAGCGGCCAGGTCGCGGAGGTAGGCGCGTTCGGCGTCGTCGAGCTGGAGGGCCTGACTGAGTGCGTCGAGGACTTCCTCGGAGGCGCCTGCGAGGTGGCCGCGCTCCAGGCGGGCGTAGTAGTCGATGCTGACACCAGCGAGTAGGGCGACTTCCTCGCGGCGCAGCCCGGACACTCTGCGGTTGCCGCCGCCGAAGGCGGGCAGGCCGACCTGCTGGGGGGTGAGCCTGGCACGGCGGGTGGCGAGGAACTGTCGGATCTCGTGGGCGGTGTCCATGCCGATCAGGTTAAGCGGGGTGGAGCAGAGCTGGGGGGGTTCTGTCAGTACCTGTAACAGCAGTGCCTTCCGTGAGGCTGTGATCTGCGGTTTCCTCGATGATGGCAGCGATGCGGTCTGGTCCCGAAGGGCGAGGCAACGCGCCTGCGGGTGCCTGCTGGCACCGGCTGGCCGACGGTGAGCAAGACCGCATCCTCGTGTTCATTCCGTGGCAGGGAGTCACCTCATGACGAAGCAGTCCGCGCCCCAGGAACTGGCCGGCATCGCTCCCAAGCTTGTCGAGATCACCAATGAAGTCCTGTTTCAGGACGTGTGGGAGCGTCCCGGGCTTGCCCCGCGGGACCGCAGCCTGGTCACTGTGAGTGTGCTGGCCGCCCTTTACCGCAGCGAGCAGCTTTCCTACCACTTGGGTGTGGCCCTGGACAACGGGCTTACGGTGGAGGAGCTGTCCGAGGCAATCACGCACCTGGCGTTCTACGCCGGATGGCCCAACGCCATGACCGCGATCACGCAGTTGAAGAAGATCGCCGACGAGCACTCCGCCTGATCACCGGCGCGAGTAGCGCAACGATGCCCTGCACAGTCAGCGGGGCCTGTTGAATCAAAGGAAGTAACGAGATGCCTGTCAACGGATTTGATCAGATTTTCCCCCTCGGGGAGAAGAACGACGCCTTCGCGGAGTACTTCGTCGGCCAGAGCTACCTGGCTCCGCTCGCCTCGGGGAGCGTTCCCGTCAGTAACGTCTCCTTCGAGCCGGGGTGCCGCAACAACTGGCACATCCACCACGGCACGGGCGGGGGCGGTGACCAGATCCTGTTGTGCACGGCGGGCAGCGGCTGGTTCCAGACGGAAGGCGAGGATCCCGTCAGCATGGAGCCGGGAACGGTGGTCCGCGTCCCGGCGGGGACGAAGCACTGGCACGGTGCGAAGGCCGACTCGTGGTTCTCTCACATCGCCTTCATCACGCCGGGCGAGGACGTCAGCAACGAATGGCTCGAGCCCGTCACCGACGAGGTGTACGGCAAGCTGCCGAAGAACGGAACGAACGCATGACCATCCTGGACGAGACCTACACCCTGTCCAACGGCGTCGAGGTTCCCAAGCTGGGGCTCGGCACCTGGTTCATCGACGACGACAAGGCGGCTGACGCAGTCCGCGCAGCCGTGGAGATCGGCTACCGCAACATCGACACCGCCCAGGCATACGGCAACGAGCGCGGCGTCGGCAAGGGTGTGCGCACATCGGGAGTGCCCCGCAACGAGTTGTTCGTCTCGACCAAACTCGCTGCGGAGATCAAAAACTACGACCAGGCTATCGCCGCGATCGACGGCTCTCTCGAGAAGCTGGGCCTGGACCGCATCGACCTGATGCTGATCCACAGCCCGCAGCCGTGGGACGACTTCCGCGGCGGCGACTACGCCCAGGGCAACCGCGAGGCATGGCGTGCCCTGGAGGACGCCAACCAGGCCGGCAAGATCCGATCCATCGGCGTCTCCAACTTCCAGCAGCACGACCTCGAGAACATCCTGTCGAGCGCGAACGTCGTCCCGCACGTGAACCAGCTGCTCGTGCACGCCGGCAACACCCCTTCCGACCTCTTGGCCTATTGCGAGAGCAAGCAGATCCTCGTTGAGGCGTACTCTCCGATCGCCCACGGCGCGATCCTGCAGAACCCCGAGGTGAAGGCGATGGCAGAGAAGTACGGCGTGTCCGTCCCGCAGCTGTGCATCCGCTACACCCTGCAGCTGGACGCCGTGTCGCTGCCCAAGACGGCCAACCCCGAGCACATGCGGTCCAACACCGAGGTCGACTTCAAGATCTCCGGCGATGACATGGACGTCCTGCGAGACCTGCGCGACGTGGACTACGGCGAGCACAGCGCCTTCCCTGTCTACAGCGGCAAGTGACACCAGACGAGCGCCACCTCGCGCGCACGGGTCGGCCATGACACGCCGAGCCGGACGCATCCGCACCGACGGCGTCGACGCCGAGGTGGCGTTCACTGACGCGTTGGCCCGGATACGCCGCGCGGTGCGCGACGTCTTCTGGCCCGCAAGCAGGCCGGCCTGCTGTGGAGTGATCTCTTCTCATGGCGCACGTCGCCATGCTCGTCGGGGACGAGACCGGCGGCGGTACGACCTGGAGCCGGTCACCGACGAGCAGTACAAGGCGGCCCTGGCCATCGCCCAGCCCCTGAAAGTCTGCCGTCGAGCGCGATCCCGGTCTGGTGGCGGCTCTCGAGTCGTTGATCGAGCCGCGTGAGGTGGGCGATCCTGTGTCCCCGCTGCGCTG
>NZ_JBEPBI010000400.1:0-4759 GCF_040299045.1 Streptomyces sp. NPDC001027 | reverse complement strand
GCGCAGTGGAGGGCGCCCCTGCTGCAGGGCGCCGTCGCTCCGGCCCACCTGGAGGCCGGTGTCATGTCGTCGCGGAGCCTGCCGTCGCTCCCGCGGCGGACGTCTCCTCGGCCGTCTGCGCCGGGCCGCCCACCGCCGCCTCCGCCGCGGCGTACAGGTCGGCCGCGCGCACCCCGTTGAGCGCGGTGACGAGATGCCCGTCCGGACGGATCAGCAGGACGGTATGGGCGGCCGCGCCCGGATAGCTCTCGGCGACCAGCAGCTCGGCGGGACACGGCAGGGCCGTCACCGCGGCGGCCAGCCGGGGCATGATGCCGGCGCCGACCCAGTGCCGGCGTTCCCACACGCCGGTGCCCGGGGCGATCAGCAGCACGAGCAGGGCGCCCCGGCCGAGCCGGTCCCGCAGCCGGACGAACGAGCCGTCCTCCGCGGTCACCCGGACGTCCTCGACGGGCGCGCCGGGGGCCGTGGCCACCGGTGTCTCGGCCTCCAGGTGCCGTGGCGCGAGCGGGGAGCCGGCGTACGTTCCCGGCGCGCCCAGCGGGCCGCGTCCCAGGTGACCGTCGGTGAGCAGCGCGTCGTGACCGCGGGCGGCGCCGGGGACGTACGCCCTGATGCCCCCGCCGCCGCGCAGCAGCGGGAGCGCCTGGTCGGCGGCGCGCAGCCGGGCGGCGACGACCGCACGGCGCTCGGTCTGGTAGCTGTCGAGCAGTGCCTCGTGCGGGCCGTGGTGCCAGGCGAGGGCCAGCTTCCAGGCGAGGTTGTCGGCGTCCCGCAGGCCCTCGTCGAGGCCTTGGGCGCCGAGCGTGCCGAGCAGGTGGGCGGCGTCCCCCGCGAGGAAGACCCGGCCCACGCGCCAGCGGCGGGCCAGCCGGTGGTGCACGGTGTGCACACCGGTGTCGAGCAGCTCGTACGGGGGTGTGGAGCCGCCGCTCCAGCCCGCCAGGGTCTCGCGGACACACGCCACCAGCACCTCGGGCGTCACCAGGTCCTTGCCGGGCGGCAGCAGCCAGTCGAGCCGCCAGACGCCGTCCGGCAGCGGACGGCCCGTGACCTCCGAGGCGGGGGGACCGGAGGTCCGCCACGGCGGGGTCCGGTGAAGCAACGCCTCGCCGTCCCACGGAAGTTCCGCGCGCAGTGCGGCCACGGCGTGTCGCTCCACCGCCGTACGGCCGGGGAAGCGGATGTCGAGGAGCTTGCGGACGGTGGAGCGGGGGCCGTCGCAGCCGATCAGATAGCTGCCCCGCCACCAGGTGCCCTGTGGGCCGCGGGTGTGGGCGGTGACCCCGCTGGACTCCTGTTCCACGGTGTCCAGACGGCTGTCCACCGCGACCTTCGCCAGCCGCTCGCCGGCGAGGGCCGCGCGCAGGAAGCCGGTGAGCGCGTGCTGGGCGATGTGCAGCGGCGCGGGCTCGGCGTCGTCGAACGCGACCTCCTGCGTCACCTGCTTGCGCCGCATCGACCGCCATCCGGACCAGCGCACCCCGGCGTCGTCGAGGGACGCTCCGGTCAGCCGCTCCAGAAGGGCGGCGGTGTCCTCGCGCAGCACGACGGTGCGCGCGAGCCGGTGCTCGTCCTTGCCGGGGCCCTCGTCGAGGACCACGGACGGCACCTGCTGACGCGCCAGCGCCAGGGCGAGCGTGAGCCCCACCGGCCCCGCTCCGACGATGATCACCGGGTCCACGGCGCGGCGCTCCCTGCCTTCGACGGTGTCCTCGCGGGCTTGAGTGAACAACAGGTTGGAGCAGGGTGCACGATCACAGAACGTATGCAACCCATTGTCGTTGTTTGCGTCAAGCGACGAAAGGCAGTGGCGCACACGCCACTGCCTTTCGAGCCGTTCACCTCAGTTGAGCGTGCGTCAGGTGCCGCTGCCGCCCGCGCCGGTCCCGAAGGAACCGCCCACCGCCGCCGGGTTGAGTTCCTCCATGTCCTCCGCGCCGAGCACCGCGCCCGTGCTGCGCTTGCTGCGCCGCAGGTAACGCTCAAGCCAGCTTGCGAAGCTGGTCAGGATGAAGTTCAGCACGATGAACATGATCGCGACGACGATGAAGCTCGGGATCACGTTGGCGTAGTTGGCCGCGAGCGTGCCACGCGAGTTGAGCAGTTCGGGGAAGCTGAGCATCACGCCGCCCAGCGCGGTGTCCTTCACGATGACCACGAGCTGGCTGACGATGGCCGGCAGCATCGCGGTGACCGCCTGCGGGAGCAGGATGCTGCTCATCGTCTGGCCCTTGCGCAGACCGATGGCGTACGCGGCCTCGGTCTGCCCCTTGGGCAGGGAGAGGATGCCGGCCCGGACGACCTCGGCGAGGACGGCCGCGTTGTAGAGCACCAGACCCGTGACGACGGCGTAGAGGGGACGATCCTCGCTGCCGACGTCGGTGGAGCGGGAGTAGAACTCGTTGGCGAACAGCATCAGCAGCAGCACCGGGATCGCCCGGAAGAACTCCACGACCGTGCCGGCCACGCCGCGTACCCAGCGGTGGTCGGACAGGCGGGCGATGCCGAAGATCGCGCCCAGCGGAAGGGCGATCACCATGGAGAGCGCCGCGGCCTTGAGCGTGTTGGCGAGGCCGGGGAGGAGGTACGTCGTCCACGCCTCCGACGTGGTGAACGGCTTCCACAGAGCGGAGTCGAGCTGGCCCTTGTCGTCCATCTTCTGCCACATCCACCACAGGAGGAGGGCGAGCAGGACGGCGAACACCACCGAGAAGAGGATGTTGCGCTGTTTGGCGCGGGGGCCGGGAGTGTCGTACAGGACCGAGCTCATCGCTTCACCGCCAGTCGCTTGCCGAGCCAGCCCAGGATGAGGCCGGTCGGCAGGGTCAGAACCACGAACCCGAACGCGAAGACCGCGCCGATGAGCAGCGTCTGCGCCTCGTTCTCGATCATCGTCTTCATCAGCAGGGCGGCCTCGGCGACGCCGATGGCGGCCGCCACCGTGGTGTTCTTGGTCAGCGCGATCAGGACGTTGGCCAGCGGTCCGATGACCGAGCGGAAGGCCTGCGGAAGGACGACGAGCGTCAGGGTCTGACGGAAACTCAGCCCGATGGCCCGGGCCGCCTCCGCCTGACCGATCGGCACGGTGTTGATGCCGGAGCGGATCGACTCGCAGACGAACGCCGCGGTGTAGCCGCCCAGGCTGAGTACGGCCAGCCGGAAGCCCTGGATGTCGAAGTCGTCGCTGCCCATGGTCATGCCGAAGATGTCGGCGAGCCCGAGCGAGCTGAAGAGGACGATGACGGTCAGGGGGATGTTCCGGACGACGTTGACGTAGACGGTGCCGAACCCGCGCATCAGCGGAACGGGGCTCACCCGCATCGCGGCCAGCAGGGTGCCCCAGACCAGAGCGCCCGCGGCGGAGACGGCGGTGAGCTTCACCGTCATCCAGAACGCCCCTAGGACGTCGTAACCATCAAGAAAGTCGAACACGATCTCCCGCGCTTCCGGCTGGGTGGCGTATGGGAAGGGCGCGGTGCGCCGCCGCCGGGATCGCGACGGGCGGCGGCACACCGCGGGAACCCCGCTGTGGCTGAGGTGTGACTACGAGGCGTTCGGGACGATGACGCCGATCTTCGGGGCGGGCTCGTTCTTGTAGTTCGCCGGGCCGAAGTTGGCGTCGACGGCCTTCTGCCACGAGCCGTCGCTGACCATCTGCTCCAGCGCCTTGTTGATCTTGTCCACGGTCGCGGTGTCGCCCTTCTTGACGCCGATGCCGTAGTTCTCGTTGCTGAGCTTCAGACCCGCGAGCTTGAACTTGCCCTTGTACTGGTCCTGGGACGCGAAGCCCGCGAGGATCGAGTCGTCGGTGGTGACCGCGTCCACGGCGCCGCTCTGCAGGCCGGCGATGCACTCGGAGTAGGAGCTGACCTGCTTGAGCTGCGCGTCCGGGGCGATCGTCTTCTTGACGTTCTGAGCCGAGGTCGACCCGGTCACGGAGCACAGCTTCTTGCCGTTGAGGTCCGTGCCCTTGGAGATGTCCGAGTCGGACTTCACCAGCAGGTCCTGGTGGGCCAGCAGGTACGGGCCCGCGAAGTCGACCTTCTTCTTACGCTCGTCGTTGATCGAGTAGGTGGCGGCGATGAACTTCACGTCACCGCGCGCGAGGGCGTTCTCGCGGTCGGCGCTCTTGGTCTCGACGAACTCGATCTGGTCCGGCTGGTAGCCGAGCTGCTTGGCGACGTACGTGGCGACGTCCACGTCGAAGCCGGCGAAGGACCCGTCGGGCTTCTTGAGGCCGAGGCCCGGCTGGTCGTACTTGATGCCGACCTTGACCTTGCCGCCGCCACCGCTGCCCGCACTGGCGCTGCTGCTCGTGTCGTCGTCCTTGCTGTCGCCGCCGCACGCGGTGGCGGTCAGGGCGAGGACGAGGGCTGCGGCCGAGGCGGCGGTGACCTTGCGAAGCTTCATGGTGACTTCCTTTTGAGAAGAGTGGTGAAGTTACTGCGGGCGGTGCGGGTTTCCGTCGGTGATGCGGATCAGTGGTGCAGGATCTTCGACAGGAAGTCCTTGGCCCGGTCGCTGCGCGGATTGCTGAAGAACTGGTCGGGCGCAGCCTCTTCGACGATGCGTCCGTCCGCCATGAACACCACGCGGTTTGCAGCCGATCGTGCGAAACCCATCTCATGGGTGACGACGATCATGGTCATGCCGTCCCGGGCCAGCTGCTGCATGACCTCGAGGACCTCGTTGATCATCTCGGGGTCGAGGGCCGAGGTCGGCTCGTCGAAGAGCATGACCTTCGGGTCCATCGCCA
>NZ_JBEPBI010000399.1:0-4777 GCF_040299045.1 Streptomyces sp. NPDC001027 | reverse complement strand
GCGGCCGTCGACGTCTTCGGGCTGCGGGACGCGATGTTCCGCGGCGAGAAGATCAACGTCACCGAGGACCGTGCGGTGCTGCACACCGCGCTGCGGGCGCCCGCGGACGCGGTCGTCGAGGTCGACGGCGAGAACGTCGTGCCGGAGGTGCACGCCGTGCTCGACAGGATGGCCGCCTTCGCCGGCCGGGTCCGCTCGGGGGAATGGACCGGGCACACCGGCCGCCGCATCCGCAACGTCGTCAACATCGGCATCGGCGGCTCCGACCTGGGCCCGGCGATGGCCTACGAGGCGCTGCGCCCCTACACCGCACGCGAGTTGACGTTCCGGTTCGTGTCGAACGTGGACGGAGCCGACCTGCACGAGGCGGTGCGGGACCTGGACCCGGCCGAGACGCTGTTCATCGTGGCGTCGAAGACCTTCACCACCGTCGAGACGATCACCAACGCCACCTCGGCCCGCTCCTGGCTCCTCGACGGGCTGGGCGGCGACGAGAAGGCGGTCGCCCGGCACTTCGTGGCGCTGTCGACGAACGCGGGGAAGGTCGCCGGGTTCGGCATCGACACGGACAACATGTTCGAGTTCTGGGACTGGGTCGGCGGCCGCTACTCCTTCGACTCGGCGATCGGCCTGTCGCTGATGATCGCCGTCGGCCCGGACCGCTTCCGCGAGCTGCTCGACGGCTTCCACCTCGTCGACGAGCACTTCCGCACCGCGCCCGCCGAGGCCAACGCCCCGCTGATCCTGGGCCTGCTGGGCGTGTGGTACGGCAACTTCCACGACGCCCAGTCGCACGCCGTGCTGCCCTACAGCCACTACCTGTCCAAGTTCGCCGCCTACCTCCAGCAGCTCGACATGGAGTCCAACGGCAAGTCGGTGGACCGCCAGGGCCGGCCCGTGCGGTGGCAGACCGGGCCCGTCGTGTGGGGCACGCCCGGCACCAACGGCCAGCACGCCTACTACCAGTTGATCCACCAGGGCACGAAGCTGATCCCGGCGGACTTCATCGGCTTCGCCCGCCCCGTCGACGAACTGGGCGGCGAACTCGCCGCCCAGCACGACCTGCTGATGGCGAACTTCTTCGCCCAGACCCAGGCGCTCGCCTTCGGCAAGACCCCCGAGGAGGTCCGCGCGGAAGGCGTGCCCGAGGAACTGGTCGCGCACAAGACCTTCCGGGGCGACCACCCCACCACGACCGTCCTGGCGAAGGAACTCACCCCGTCCGTCCTCGGCCAGCTCATCGCCCTCTACGAGCACAAGGTGTTCGTCCAGGGCGCGGTGTGGAACATCGACTCCTTCGACCAGTGGGGCGTCGAACTCGGCAAGGTCCTCGCCACCCGCGTCGAACCCGCCCTCACCGAAGGCGCCGACGTCCCCGGCCTCGATCCCTCCACCACCGCACTCGTCGCCGCCTACCGCGAACTCAGGAAGTAGTGAACTGACATGACATCGATGCAGCTGGGCCTGGTCGGTCTGGGCAAGATGGGCGGCAACATGCGCGAGCGCATCCGCCGCGCCGGCCACACCGTCGTCGGATTCGACCGCAACCCCGAGGTCTCCGACGTCAAGGACCTGGCCGAACTCGTCGGCAGTCTCGAAGCGCCGCGCATCGTCTGGGTGATGGTCCCGGCCGGCGCGGCCACCCAGTCCGTGGTCGACGAGCTCGGCGACCTGCTCGAGCCCGGCGACACCGTCGTCGACGGCGGCAACTCCCGCTGGACGGACGACGAGAAGCACGCCGCCGAACTCGGCGCCAAGGGCATCGGCTTCGTCGACGCGGGCGTCTCCGGGGGCGTCTGGGGCCTGCAGAACGGCTACGCCCTGATGGTCGGCGGCGACGCCGAGCACATCGCACGCGTCCAGCCGATCTTCGACGCCCTCAAGCCCGACGGCCCGTACGGCTACGTCCACGCCGGCAAGGTCGGCGCCGGGCACTTCTCGAAGATGGTCCACAACGGCATCGAGTACGCCATGATGCAGGCCTACGCCGAGGGCTGGGAGCTGCTGGAGAAGGTCGACTCCGTGGAGAACGTGCGCGAGGTCTTCCGGTCCTGGCAGGAGGGCACGGTCATCCGGTCCTGGCTGCTGGACCTCGCCGTCAACGCCCTCGACGAGGACACCCACCTGGACAAGCTGCGCGGCTACGCCGAGGACTCCGGCGAGGGCCGGTGGACGGTCGAGGCGGCCATCGACAACGCCGTGCCGCTGCCCGCGATCACGGCCTCGCTGTTCGCGCGGTTCGCCTCCCGGCAGGACGACTCGCCGCAGATGAAGATGATCGCCGCGCTGCGCAACCAGTTCGGCGGCCACGCCGTCGAGTCGGCGGAGAAGTAGGTCCGGCCGTGGGGGACCTTCTGCTGGTCCGCCACGGAGAGACGGAGTGGAGCAGGTCGGGACAGCACACCAGCTGGACCGACCTGCCCCTCACCGCACACGGCGAGGAACAGGCCAAGTCCCTCGTCCCGCTCCTCTCCGGCCGGACCTTCGCGCTCGCTCTGGCCAGCCCGCTGCACCGCGCGACGCACACCGCGCGACTCGCCGGCGTCCCGGGCGTCGTGCCCGAGCCCGACCTGCACGAATGGGACTACGGCGGCTACGAGGGAGTCACCACCGTCGACATCCACCGCACCCGCCCCACCTGGGACCTGTGGACGGACGGCGTGCCGCCCGGCCCGCAGGGCCACCCCGGCGAGTCGCCCGACGAGGTCGGACGGCGGGCCGACCGGGTGCTGGAGCGGGTGGGCCCGGCGCTCGCCCGCGGGGACGTCGTCCTCGTCGCCCACTCCCACTTCCTGCGGGTGCTGACGGCCCGTCGGCTCGGGCTGCCGCCCGTCGAGGGGCGGTTGTTCCAGCTCGCCACGGCCACCGTCAGCCGCCTGTCCACGGAGCACGGGCGTCCCGTGATAGCCGAATGGAACGTACGGGCATAGGCGGTTGACACCGCTCACGCGGGCCCGCCAGAGTCGCGGCTGATGGAGATCAACTCACTGACACCGGCCGAACGACGAGTCTGGCGGGCCTTCGCCAGGGGCGCGACCGTGGACTTCCGCGTCGCGGGCGAGGAGGACGGCCCTCGACCCGCCCTGCGTGCGGCGGTGTTGCGGGCACTGCTCCTCAACGGCCCCCGCGAGGCGGGGGAGATAGCCGCCCTCAAGGTCGTCGGCGCTCACGTCACCGGCCTGCTCGACCTGCGGCAGGCGGTCGTCGACAGCGTGTTCCGGCTGGTCCACTGCCGCTTCGACGAGGCCCCGAGGCTGGTCGGCGCACAGCTCGCCCACCTCAGCCTGCTCGACTCCGAGCTGCCCGGCCTGGACGCCTCGCACGCCCGGATCGACGGAGGGCTGCGGCTGACCCGCTGCCGTGTGGGCGGCCCCGTACGCCTCAGCAGAGCGCAGATCTCGGGCGCGTTGTACCTCGACGAGGCCGAGGTCACCGCCCCGGACCCGGCCCAGCCCGCCCTGCAGTTCAACCAGATCTCCATCGACAACGACCTCTGCGCCCGCGGGCTGCGCGTCCAGGGCCTGATCCGGCTGGACGGCGCCTCCGTCACCGGCTCGATCGACCTGGAGGACGCCGAGCTGAGCAACCCCGGCGCGCAGGTGCTCACCGCCGAGTCCCTGGACGTGGGCGCCAACCTGCTGGCCCGGCGGCTGCGCGCGGACGGCCGGATCGATCTGCGCGGCGCCCGCGTCCCCGGCCGGGTGGACCTGCTGCGCAGCACCCTGTCCAACCCGGGCGACACGGCACTGCGGGCCAGCAGCTGCGTCATCGGGGAGTTGTGGCTGCGCGAGGGACCCCCGGTCAAGGGCCGGCTCAACCTGCGGCGGGCCGAGGTGGGCCAGCTCCAGCTGCAGCCCGAGATGCTGCCGGACCAGGTGCGGCTGCTGGACCTCACCTACACCTTCCTCACCCCGCACGAGCCCCCCGAGCGGCGGCTGCCGATGCTGGAGCGCGACGACGGCGCGTTCGACCCGCACGCCTACGAGCAGCTGACGGCCGCCTACCGGCGCATCGGCGACGACCGGGCAGCCCGGCTCGTCCAGCTGGCCAAGCAGCGCCGGCATCGCCGCACCCTGCCCTGGTACGGCCGCGCGTGGGGCTGTCTCCAGGACGCGGCCGTCGGCTACGGGTTCCGTCCGCTGCGCGCGGCCGGCTGGCTGCTGTCCCTGCTGGCCGTCGGCTCGATCGCGTACGCCGGGCACCACCCGCCCCCGCTCAAGGCAGGCGAGGCGCCGCACTTCAACCCGGTGTTCTACACCCTCGACCTGCTGCTGCCGGTGATCTCGTTCGGGCAGGAGAGCGCGTACGCGCCGGTCGGCGGGTACCAGTGGCTGGCGTACGTCCTCATCGTGACCGGCTGGATCCTGGCCACGACGGTCGTCGCGGGTGTGACCAGGACGGTCAGCCGACAGTAGGTCAGCGCACGGCGTGCTGGGCCGCGAGCCGCACCGGCGCGTTCGCCGCGCCGTACCCCTGGTAGCCGCCGTCGCGCTGGACGAGTTCGAAGAAGACACGGCCGACGGTGTGCGTGTAGCAGTGCCGGAAGACGCCGTGCGCGTCCCGGTCGTAGAGGATGCCGAGATCGCGGTAGGCGTCCAGCTCCCCGTCGGCGAACTCGAAGCGGGCGGCGAGATCGTCGTAGTAGTTCGCGGGGATGGGCAGGAGACGGCCGCCCGACCCGACCAGTCGCCGGGCGGCCGCGACCACGTCGTCGGTGGCGAACGCGATGTGCCGGGCCTGCCCGGCGTCGTCGCCGGGAGCCGCGCCGACGGTCAGC
>NZ_JBEPBI010000398.1:0-4849 GCF_040299045.1 Streptomyces sp. NPDC001027 | reverse complement strand
CCGGCGTACGGCAGGCCCCGGTCCGGACGTCGATGCGGACGTCGACCCGGACGCCGGTCCGGGCGTCGATCCGGGCGTCGTTCAGGCGGCGGCAGGTTGCCGTGTCGTCAGTTCCCGGGCCAGACGGGCCTTGACCACGGAGACGTCCTCGCAGTCGCCGCCGGTGCGCTCGGCGATGTGCGTGCGGTAGAGCCCCGCCAGGTCCTCCTCGCTCACGGCGATCCCCAGCTCGTCGAGGATGTGCCGCAGCACGGCCCGGCCCGAGTGCCGTCCGATCAGCAGGGAGCGCTCGCGGCCGAAGCGGGCCGGCTCCACGTACTCGTACGTCGCCGGGTTGCGCAGCATGCCCTGCTGGTGGATGCCGGCCGCCGTGCCGAAGGCGTAGGTGCCGAAGATCGCCTTGTTGCGGGGTTCCTCCAGCCCGATCGCCGCACGCAGCGCGGTGTAGGCCTCGTACATCCGCGCCACGTCGATGTCGGTGTGCAGACCGAGCAGAGCGCCCTTGTAGGTGAGCAGCGCGGCCACCTCCTCGAGCGGGGTGTTGCCCGCGCGTTCGCCGACGCCGCCGAGCGTGACCTGCACCTCGTCGGCGCCGGCTGCCAGGCCCGCGACCGCGTTGGCGAGGGAGAGCCCGAAGTCGTCGTGGCAGTGGGTGGCGACGCGGACGCCGTCCGGGAGCCAGGAGCGGAATTCCGTGATCAGCGCCCCGTACTCCTGGGGGAGGTGGCATCCGGAGGTGTCGGCGACGGCGAAGCACACGGCCCCCGCCTCGACGGCGCCCAGGGTGATGGCGCGCAGCAGGTCGAGTTCGCCGCGGCTGGCGTCCTCGATGCCGACGGAGACCTCCTCGACGCCGAGGTCATACGCGTGGGCGACGGTGTCGGCGACCTCGTGGACGGCCTGGTCACGGCTGATGCCCCGTTTGTGAGCGAGGTGCAGGTCGCTGCCGGTGGCCATGACCTGCACCTGGTGGCGCTCGACGCCGCCCGCCTCGACGGCCGTGTCCACGTCCGACCGTACGGCCCGGCAGAACGTGGTGAAGCGCGCGGAGGTCAGGTTCCGGGATATGAGGCGAGTGGCCTGGAACTCGCTGGGCGAGGAGGCCGGAAACCCCGATTCGATGTAATCCGCGCCGAGTGCTTCTATGCGCAGCGCGATATCGAGTTTCTGACGTGGGGTCATCGCGTTTCCGGGTGCCTGCTCACCGTCCCGGAGGGTGGTGTCGAAAATGGAGACCCGGCGTGATTCCTTTTCCACTGACATCGTGTCCTCTTCCTCGCTCTTTCTCGGCCGATGCTGCTCGCGCAGCTCAACACCGTTGAGGCTAGGCGGAGTCGGCGGCACAGCGGGCCGGTGGCACTGGCCCCTGGAGGCCATGACCCGTATGCGTCGGACGGCCGCCGCGGAAATTCGGGGCGGTCGCGGGTGGCCGGTTAGGGCCACGTCACTTCTGGGTCAGCTCCACTGCTTGCCGTGGGGTGGAGGTGGAGTGCGAGAGTTTCGACGAAGGCGCCGTGAGGCGTCCGGATTTCCCGAATGAAAGGCCATCCCGTGCGTGTTTCCCTGAACGAGCCGACTTCGTTTGCGATCTGCACGCTCGACGACGACGACCTGATCTGGGGGTGAGGGCGGCCCGCGGACAAGGGCTGCCTACCCCCACAGCGCAGGGGAGGGCGGGAGCAGCATCCCGCCCTCCCCTTGCAGTGTCGGGGCGCCGGCTCCGGATGCGTCCAGCCACCGCGGGAGGGTGACGTGGTCGGCGCCCGGCGCCGCGTGCAGCACGGGCGCGCAGGACAGCGAGGTCGCCGGGGGCGAGTCGAGCAGCACGGCGAGGCCCCGCTGACCGGCCTGTTCCATGATGTTCAGGGCCGCCGTGAGGCCGCCCACGGCGTCGAGGGAGAGGTTGACGCCGTCGTAGCGCTCCCCGACGCGCCCCAGGTCGGTGCTCTGCTCGTGGGTCAGGGAGGCGATGATCGGAAAGGGGCGGGGCAGCGCGGCGAGAGCGGCGGACCGGGCCTGCGGCAAGGGCTGTTGGAGCATGCGCACGCCGTGGGTGTGGAGGATCGGCAGCATCACATGGAGCCGGTCGGCGTCCCAGGTCCCGCGGGCGTCGACCATCAGCCAGGCCTCGGGCCGCAGTCGGCGTACGGCGGCGAGCCGGGCGAGGTCGTCGGCGAGACCGCCCCCGCCGAGCTCCAGCTTGAGGGAGGCGAAGTCCCCACTGTCCCTGAGCTCCCGCTCCAGCAGCTCGGTCGCCACCGGCGGGACCGTGCGCAGGGCAGGCACCGGTCGTGGCGGCGACATGCCCAGCAGCTCCCAAGCGCGCTGTCCGCTGCGCTTGGCCAGCAGGTCCCACAGGGCGGAGTCGAGAGCGCTGCGCAGGGGGCCCGGCGCGAGCAGGCCGGGCAGTTGGAGGGGGCTGATCATCCGTTCCAGACCGTCCCTTGCGGAGGCGAACTGGTCGCGCAGGACGTTGCGTGCGTGCGCGTCCTGGGAAGGCCGCAGGGCCGCCTCGCCCTGTCCGACGCTGCCCGCGTTGTGCACGGTCACCCGCAGTACGGCCCATCCGCTCGCGCCCGGCGCCGCGCCCGCGGCGGACAGCGTGGCGGGCACGACGGCGCACCGGACCTGCATCGGGGTGCCCGTGAGGGACCTGAGGAGTGCGGGGTCGAACACGGGGGCTCCTGACTCGCGGACGTCCAGCCGGAACCCCATCGTGTGAGCCGTGCAACGGGACCGCCAGAGCGCGGGCCCGGCACCCTGCGGCGTGGCCGCTAGCGGACAGGGCGGCGCGAGCAGGGCGCGGCGCCGCACGGCGGGCACGGTGCGGCACAGAAGTGAACGGCGCGGTTCGGATTCGCGCCGCACGGAGGTCACGGGTCCTGGTCGAGAAGTCCCGTCCGCGCGGCCCTGACGCCTGCCTGGAAGCGGCTCTCCACGCCGAGTTGAGCCATCAGGTCGGCCATCACGCGACGCAACGTCCTGACGGACACGCCGATCTCACGAGCGATGGATTCGTCCTTGCGTCCGGTGGACATCAGTCGCAGCACGCACAACTGCTGCGAGGTGAGCCCGGGTTCCTCGCCGGCGGTGTCGTCCAGGGGCACGGAGGAGGCCCAGCACATCTCGAAGACCTTGACCAGCAGTGCGGTGACGGCCTCGCCGCGCAGCACCGTCATGGCGCTGGTCGCGTTGGTGTGGAGGGCGGGCACCAGGGCCTGCACCCGGTCGACCAGGATGAAACGGAACGGCACGATGTTGGCGATCCGGACCTGGGCGCCGGCGGCGTGCAACTCCTGCAGATGGTTCATCGAGTGGACGATGCGGGTCATCGGCCGCAGGTGGATGACCCGCATGATCACACCGCGCTCCAGGACCTGCACGTCGCGGCGCAGTCCCTCGGCGAGCACCTCCGACGGCCGGACGGGCCCGGGGTGCATGCTGAGGATCTCCGAGGTCGCGATGTCGGCGGTGTCCGCGAGCACGCGCGCGATCCGGTCGGGGCCGGTGATCACTTCGTCGCCGAGCGTGCCGCTGCGGGCGACGTGCAGCGGCAGGAAGACCTCGCGCATCGCGTCGATCCGCTCGCGGGTGCGACGGATCCGGTCGGCCAGGCGGACGGTGGCCTCCTCCTCGGCGGTGAGCAGCCGCAGCAGCGCGGCCTCGGGGGCGGTGGCCCTGGCGGTCGGTTCGCCGTCGGGCGACTCGACGAGCAGGCCCAGGTCGATCAGTTGACCGCGGGCGTGCTCGATCTCGTCGACGGTGGTGTCGAGCCGCTCGCAGGCGCTGCGGACGGTCCAGTCGCTGCGTGCCGAGGCGTACTGGAAGAGTCTCAGGGCCTGCGGCCCGATGCTCGGTGCGCTCATGTCCGTCTGCTGCCTTCCTACAAGGAACGTGGTGGGGTCGGTGGGGTCGGGGATGGCGACGGCGGGTCTTCGTGTCCGCCACTGGTCAATAAAAAACCCTCCCGAAGGTATGTTTCTTTCCCTGGCCGATCCCGGCCCCCTCCCGGCCGGTCCGAGGCCGGCCGGGAGGGGATGAGTCGGCTCACTCGCGGCAGCGCACTCCGCACCACCGCCGAGCAGCCCACCGCACACGGGGGCGGCAGGTCGCTCTCGCGGTCCGGGCCGACCTCGCGGACGAACAGGCGCGTCTCGAGGTCGCGTCCATGTCGAGGACGGCGACGCGGCGGGTCATCGCGCCCCCTCCCCCGCACGCGCGGCGAGCAGCGCGTCGGCGTAACCGGAGGCGGCCGCACCGAAGTCGAGGGCGCCGTGGGTGCGCGCCGCGGTGATGTCGCGCCAGTGGCGCTGGAGAGCGTCGTCCTCCTCCAGCGCGCGCAGCCCCGCCGTGCGGAACAGCTCGTCGACGGCCGTGCCGCAGAGTTCCACCGCCACCGTGACGTCACGCCGGTTCTCGGCGACGAGAACCGGGGTCACGGGCGCGTGGTCGGCGCGCCGCGCGACCCGTTCGAGGAGCAGTCGCGCCGCCTGGACGTGCGCCGACGCCCTGGCGAGCACCAGAGGCCGCACGGCGGATCCGCCGCCGGGGCGCGCTCGCCGCACCTGCGTCTCCCACCAGGTGCGCAATGCCCCCTCGGCGGCGCCGAGCACCGGCGCGGCGAAGATGAGGGAGGCCACCAGGGAGAACGGCACGGCGTGACAGCGGGCGGCGTGCGGCTGGACGCGCCCCAGGTCCTCCAGCGTGAACGCGAGGTGGTCCGGGACCAGGACGTCGCCCTCCACCGTGTTGCTGCCGGTGCCGCGCAGACCCACGGGGCGCCAGGTGTGGAGCACCTTCATCGCGCGGCGCCGCACGGCGAAGACCCGGTGTTCCCGGGTCTCGCCGG
>NZ_JBEPBI010000397.1:0-4866 GCF_040299045.1 Streptomyces sp. NPDC001027 | reverse complement strand
CGTCTTTGGCGTCCAGGAGGCAGTCGCCGGCCCCCATCAAGGTGCCGAACTGACTGACTACGTCAGGTTGGCCTTCGGGTTTCTTTGACGTGGATGCGTCGTCGACCGTCGCCCGTGTCGCCCGGGCGAGTCCCGCTCCTCCTTCCTTGGCGGACGCGGAATTCACCGCCTTCTGTGCGATGCCCTCGATCCACTTCTTGTCGGCGCTGAGGGCGGGCATGAAGGCCAACAGCGTACCCAGGAGAACATCGAAGGCGACTGCGCTGCCGTCCATATGGCCGTGAAGCCGGGCAGATTTCATTTTCTCGTTGACAGTGACGCTCCCGGCCTTCGCCCCCGCAATGATCCTCTGCCCCTGTGTCATCCAGAACACGTTGCGAATGACGGTGATGGAGTCACCACTACCGAGGAGGACGTCCCTGCCGGTTAAGGTGACCCCACTCGGAAGACGGTCGAGCCGAATCGGATATGCCATACCGTTGACCATGTTGAGGGTGACTTCCTTGCCGTCGCCGTCGGCGCAGGCGGAGAAGGAGTTGTCACCGACGGCGGTACTGGCCTTGGCGACGACAGTGCCGCTCGGTTTGTCGCACTTGAGATCTGGTGGGATCGCGAAGAGGTCCTTGACGATAGCGACCGCCGAGGCGGTGATGAGTTTCTCAAAGTAACCCATGACCGTGGTGCCGGCGTCGGCTGCCATCTTTATTCCGCGGCCGGCTATATGCAGGAGCTGCTCTCCCGGCTTCACGAAGAACGTCCTGAACAGAGAGAAGTGCGGTGCCGTGCCCGTCACACGGTGCGTTCTCGGATCTGCTGCCGCATCGAGCAGCGGGAACCAGGCGCCCAGGCCGGAGTCGAAGACCATGATGCCGATCTGCTTGGCCGTTACACCACGGGGCAGCTTTTTGGAGTCGTACGACAAGCTGACGCGGCCCCGCGCAAGGGCGCCTCGGGTGGTCGATATCTCCACAGGAGCACCCAAGCCGGCCACGCCGAGGTGTTTGTCGGTGGGACCGGTGTCCACCTCAGAGAGTTCCCGGAACCGTACTTCGGTTCCGTTCCTTGCGCCCTCTCGCGGAACGGTGACTGTGACACGCTGCTCGCCGGCCTCTCCGCTGACTTCTCCGCCTTCTGCGCCCACGGTCGCGGTGGAATCGTCTGATGGGCTCTCGCCGGTGCAACCGCCGAGCAACAGGGTCATCACGGTGACCGCGATCAAGACGGCGGTGCGAACTGGGTGATGCTCCCGTTGCTGCATGAACTGCATGTGACCCCTGGGTGATCGGTCCCGTGCGAGCGAGTGGAAGCATTCTGCACTGACGCGAATCGCCTGAACAACCCCTTCTACGACAAACAGTGACGCTCAGTCAGAATCGGGTCGGCCGCCCCGCTCCAATTGCTCGCCGGCGCCTTTGGTCTCAGCCGCGCTGACGAAGCGTTTGACCGTGTGAGCCATGGTCAAGATCTGTGGATCGAACCAGGCTGAGGCGGCTTGGCGGACATCCTGATCTTGATGTCGCTCTCGCCGTGACGAGTGACTTCGTGCAGGCCCAGTCGCCGGTAGAAGGCTTGGGCCCGCTGGTTGACGACGAGGACGTCCAGGGTGAGGTCCCGGGCCTGCTGGCGAGCCTCGTGCAGGAGGCTGCGGATGAGCCGACTGCCGATGCCGCGTCCCTGGTGGTCGGGGTGGAGCTCGATCCGCGACAGGTAGATCTCCGTCGGCCGACGCTCGACGTGGAGCACGCCGGCATCGGTGCCGTCGGCGGTGACGATTTGCCAGTGCCCGGGGCTGAACACGCGGGCGTGGATGTCGCGTTGGATCTGCTCGTCCCATCCCCAGATGGCCGTGACGTAGGCGCCCATGGCGGCTTGGTGTAGTTGGAAGCAGTACTCGTTGTCCGCGGAGGTGGTCGGCCGCAGGCCGATGGCCGTCATGCCGCCCGCTCCGTGGGCCGTTCGATCAGTCGGCCGCCTTCGAAGCGCGCTCCGGCGCGGACGAGGGCCCCGAGGAGAGGTGCGCTCACGGCCCGCCACCTATGCTGGGCGGACTCGAACTCGGCTATATAGGCGTTGACTTCGACCTCCAAGGCGGCGGCGAGCATCCGCGCGGCGCCCTCACGGACGATCTCGTCGTTTGAGACGCCGCTGTCGTCCAGGAAGTTGGCGATGGTACCGGTTGTCTGGTTGTTGGTCCACGATCCGTTGGCCGTCCAGGGGATGCGGCAACGGGTGCAGTGCCACATGGGAATCGAAGTGCCGGTGTCCTTCTGACCGCTGAAGGCGCAGAAGTAGCCGTAACTGACACTTGGGGCGCTGTGGTTGACCAGTGCCTCCGAGTGACCGAGCATGCCCTGGCCTTCGGCGCCGGGCGGCGGGAGTCTTGTACGAAGACGCCATCGCGGCGGGGGAGCCTCAACAGTGACCGCATCGATCGACCGCCCCGGCGAATACACCGGGCGTCCGGCCCCACCCCTGCACGGCATCGTCATCCGCTATCGGGGCCACCGCATGGCGGCGGCGAGGCCCGCGCGGGTCACTCTTCCCTCGGCGGCCGTCACACTGCTCCTGGCTTGGGGGCAGCCGCTGACCGTCCACAGCGGTCCCGAGCAGGGAGTGCCGTCCGCTTCGTGGCCTGCGATGGTCGCGGGTCTGCAGACCGCCCCCGTGCTGGCGGGCTTCGACGGCTCCGGGTATGCCGTCGAGATCGAGCTCACGCCGCTCGGCGCGTATCGGCTGCTGAGCCTTCCCCTGCACCACCTGGCGAAGACGATCATCGACCCGGACCACGTCATGGGAGCCGGCTGGGCCGCGAACGCCGCCGACCAGCTGGCCGCCGCACCGCACTGGCCCCGTCGCTGGCAGATTCTCGACGCCCTGCTCACCCGGCGGCTCCGCGACGGGACGCCTCCTTCGCCTGCCGCAGCCGAGGCATGGGCTCTGCTGCGCGACCGTGGCGGCGCCGTGTCCTTACGCGAGCTGACGCTGGCCACCGGCCTCGGTCGGCGCCGCGTACAGGGGTTGCTGCGGGAGCACATCGGGCTGCCTGCTCAGACCCTCTCCCGCATCCTCAGGTTCCACCGAGCCCTGGCCGCGGCGTCGACCGACGTGAACTCGCTCGCCGACCTGGCCGGCCTGGCGGGATACCACGACCAGGCGCACATGAACCGAGACTTCCGGGCCCTCTCCGGACAGACACCACGAGAACTGCTCGACATCATGCGCCGAACACCGGCACGGAACAGCAAGGGGCACATCCAGTCCTTCAACGACTTCGGGCTCCGGGCTGCGCAGATCGCCCCGCAAGGCGACGCTCAGGTCAGTGCATGGGCACGGGAGCGTGACCCGCGGCGGGGGAGCGCGGTCGCGGCGCGGGTCTGACGAGACATGGAGACCGGTTCGCATGTTCATACTGCGTGACCAGGCTGGGGGTAGAGAGCTGCCCTCCGATCGAGCGGGCGGGGGCCGAGGCGGCCGAGTGCGGCGAGGATCTGGAGGCGTCGAGTACGCGCACCATCCCCATCCTTCTGCATCTTCGAGACGCCCGAGGACGGCGCCGAGGTGTTCTCCCTTATGAGCGAGAGCACGCTGACCGGCATGCCGCCGTCCGCACATCGCCAGCGGGTCACGCTCGGCACATGGCAAGCCCTCTGCCGTCACCGACCGGCTGAGACCTGGGCCCCAGCCCGCCCGCAGCGGTGTCGACCCCCTGGCATTCGCCGAGAGTCCCGGTACCGGTGATCTACGATTAACCGTCGATGGAAGATAATTCTTTGGAAGGTGAGTGATGGCCGGCGCCGATCTGAAGCTGCTGTACCGGGAGCTGGTCTCGCTGGAGATCGAGTTGTGGGACGGCATCGAGGGGCGGTTGCGGGCGGAGTACGACCTGGCGCTGACCTCGTTCGAGGTGCTGCACCTGCTGTTGCGGCGGCCTGGGCGGCGGGTCCAGGACATCGCGGAGGAGTTCTCGATCACGGTGGGCGGCACGAGCAAGGTCGTCGACCGTCTGGAGGCGGCGGGCCTGTGCGGGCGGCGGGCCAATCCGAACGACCGCCGTTCCTCGATCGTCGACCTCACCCCTGAGGGGCGGAAGCTGGTGGACGGGGCGCTGAAGGTCTTCGAGGAGGAGCTGGAACTGCGGATCGGGTCGGTGATTCCCGAGGAGTCGGTACGCGAGGTGACCGCGGTCCTCACCGCGCTGCGGGCGGCCGGACGTGCTCTGGACGCGGAGCGGAAGGCCGCGGGTCAGACGCCGGTTCCGGCGATGCGGGCGCCGAAGCAGCATGGTCGGCCGGCCTCGTGAGCCAAGGCGTCCCGGTCCTTGGCCACGGAGCGGGCGACTGTGGTCGCCTGCCCCGTCCCAGCGCCCCGTTGCCGTTCAGTCGGCGATGCCGTCGAAAGCGATGACTTTGTCGATGTGTGCGCGGACGAGGAGGTTGCCGGGGCCGCCGTTGCGGGCGGCGTACTCCTGGGTGCGGTCTTCGCCCATGTAGCGGGCGCCGAGAAGGCCGCCCCAGTGCAGCATCTCGTCGGGGTTCGCCGAAGTGTCGGCGTGTCCTTGGAGGATGACGAACGCGTAGGGCCGGCGGTCGTCGTCGACGCAGAGGGCGAAACGTCCGTCGCGGGCGAGGTTGCGGCCCTTGACGCCGTTCTTCTCGGTGGTGAGCACGATGTCGTCGCCGTCGAGGAGGAACCAGATCGGTGTGACGTGCGGGCTGCCGTCGGCTTTGACGGTCGACAGCTTGCCGGTGCGCGTGCCGCGCATGACGAACGCCCGCCACTGCGCGTCGGTCATCTTCCGCATGCGATGCCTTTCACTCTCGTGGAGCTGTTCGCCTGCCCCCGAGGCCGGTCGGCCTCGGGGGCGCA
>NZ_JBEPBI010000396.1:0-4876 GCF_040299045.1 Streptomyces sp. NPDC001027 | reverse complement strand
CGCTGGGCCGGACAGGTCCAGGCCCGGCCCAGGGCGCTGGCGCTCGTCGCCCTGGCCGTGCTGGTCGCGCTCGCCTTCCCCACGCTCTCGCTGCGCCTGGGAGCGTCCGACGACGGCAACCTCCCCACCGCCTCGACGAACCGCCAGGCCTACGACATGATCGCGGAAGGGTTCGGACCCGGCTTCAACGGGCCGCTCGTCCTCGCCGTTCAGGCCCCCACCGCCGCCGACCGGGCGGCCGAGGCGAAGCTGGTCACCGCGCTCGGGAAGGCCGACGGCGTCGCCAGTGCCGTGGCGGCCCCCATGAAGGAGGGGCAGACGGTCGGGGTGGTCTCCGTCGTCCCGACGACCTCGCCCCAGTCCGCGGCCACCTCCGACCTGATCCGCCGCCTGCGCGACGAGGTGATCCCGCCGGCCGAGCAGGGCACCTCCATGAAGGTGTACGTGGGCGGCGTCACCGCGAGCAACGACGACTTCGCGTCGGTGCTGATGTCCAAACTCCCCCTGTTCGTGCTGGTGATCGCCGTGCTCGGCTTCCTGCTGCTGACGATCGCCTTCCGCAGCCTGCTCATCCCGGCCGTGGGCGCGGTGCTCAACGTCCTCAGCATCGGCGTGGCCTTCGGCGCCATCGTCGTGGTGTTCCAGTACGGCTTCGGCGCGGGAGCCCTCGGTCTCGGCGCGGGCGGGCCGATCGAGTCGTTCGTGCCGATCCTGGTCGTCGGCATCATGTTCGGCCTGTCCATGGACTACCAGGTGTTCCTGGTCAGCCGGATGCGCGAGGAATGGGCCCACACCGGCGACAGCCGCCGGGCGGTCCGGGTCGGCCAGGCCGAGACCGGCAAGGTGATCGCCGTCGCCGCCACCATCATGGTCTGCGTCTTCGGCTCCTTCGTCTTCGGCGGCATGCGGGTCATCGCCGAGTTCGGCGTGAGCCTCGCGGTGGCCGTCGCCGTCGACGCCCTGCTGATCCGCATGGTCCTCGTGCCCGCGCTCATGCACCTGTGCGGCCGGGCCAACTGGTGGCTGCCCCGCCGCCTGGACAGGGCACTGCCCAACGTGTCCGTCGAAGGCCCCGCGGACGAGCCCGCGCGGTCACCGCTCCCGGTGCGCGAACCGCAGACCGCGGGTGTCACCGACTGAGAGCGAGCCGTCCGTGGGTACGCGGCGAACAGACCGCGGACCCACGGGCCTCACGGATCCACGGATCCACAGATCCACAGATCGACGGATCGACGGATCGACGGATCGACGATGAACGGGCCGAGCGCGGCCGGACCGAGGGCGAACATGCGGTCCGGCCCGCCGACGGACCGCCCCTGCAGCCCGCCCGCACTGCTTAGAGTGAGGAAATGGACGTGAGTACGGTGTGGCGCGACTGGCTCGCCCGTCATGACCGTGTCAGGGATGCGCTCCCGGCGGCGCCGCTGATCGGGGTGGTCGTGGCGGCGACCGCCGTCGGCGACTCCTCCTGGCACGAGCCGCACTGGCGGGAGGGGGTGTGGGCGGGGCTGTCCTGTCTCCCCCTCGTCTTCCGCAGCCGCTGGCCGCTGCCCGTCGCCCTCGTCACGGTGGCGAGCGGACTCACCTTGATGGCCCTCGCCCCCGGCTCCGCCATGGCCCCTGCAGCCGGTCTCGTGGCGCTGTACACCCTCGCCGTACTCGGCAGCCGGCGGACCGCGTGGACCGTCGGCGTGGCCGCCGCCGCAGCGATCGCGGGTGTCCACGCCGCCACCCACGCGGAGTCCCTGGTGGGCGGTTCCGCACTGGTGCAGTTCGACTTCGCGATCGCCGCCACCGCGCTGGGCCGCGCCGTGCGCAACCGCCGTGACCACCTCGCGGAGGCCCGGGCGCGCGTGGAGCGCGCCGAGAGCATGCAGGAGGAGGAGGCCCGGCGCCGCGTCACCGAGGAACGGGTGCGCATCGCGCGCGATCTGCACGACGTCGTGGCCCACCACATCACCCTGGTCAACGCCCAGGCCGGAGTGGCCCACCACCTGATGCGCCGCAACCCCGACCAGGCCTTCGAGGCGTTGGCCCACATCAAGGAGAACAGCCGCGCCGCGCTCGACGAACTGCGCGCCACGGTGGGCCTGTTGCGTCAGCCCGACGACGCGCCCGGCACCCGGGCCCCCATCCCCCGGCTCGCCGATCTCGACGCCCTCGCCGGCGGTCTCCGGGCGGGCGGGCTGGCCGTTCACCTGTCCCGCACGGGCACCCCCGCGCCGCAGGCTCCCGCAACCGAGCTGACCGCCTACCGCATCGTCCAGGAGGCCCTCACCAACACGCACAAGCACGCGTCCGCCACCCGGGCCACCGTGCACCTGGACTACGGCCCGCACACGCTCCGGGTCACCGTCACCGACGACGGACGCCCCGGCGGCGGACGTCCCGGCGGCGCGCCCGCGGGCAGCGGCGGTCACGGACTGATCGGCATGCGGGAGCGGGCCGCCGCCATCGGCGGGACGGTCACCGCAGGCCCACAACCCGATGGCGGCTTCCAGGTCGTAGCCGATCTGCCGCTCACCCTCGCCCCCGCAGCAGCCTGACGACCCGTGAGGACGACCCGCCCGTGACGATCCGCGTTCTGCTCGCCGACGACCAGGCCCTCCTGCGGGGCACCTTCCGGCTGCTCCTCGACGCACAACCGGACATGGAGGTCGTCGCCGAGGCGTCCAACGGCCTCGAGGCGGCGCGGCTGGCCCGCGCCGAACGCGCCGACGTCGTGGTGATGGACATCCGGATGCCCGAGGTCGACGGCATCGAGGCCACCCGGCTGATCGGCCAGGACGAGGATCTGGCCGGCGTCAAGGTCCTCGTCCTCACCACGTTCGAGGAGGACGAACTCGTCGTGGAGGCGCTTCGGGCCGGCGCCAGCGGCTTCCTCGGCAAGGGCATCGAACCGGCTCAGCTCCTCGACGCCGTCCGCCTCGTCGCCGCGGGCGAGGCGTTGCTGTCCCCCACGGCCACCAAGGGCCTCATCGCGCGGGTCCTCGCCCACCCCTCCCCCGGCGACCTCGTCGATCCCGTGCGGCTGGCCGCACTGACCCCCCGCGAACGCGAGGTGATGACCCTGGTGGCCACCGGCCTGTCCAACGACGAGATCGCCGAACGCCTCTTCGTCACCCCGGTCACCGCCAAGACGCACGCGAACCGGGCGATGACCAAACTGGGCGCCCGCGACCGCGCCCAGCTGGTCGTCATCGCCTACGAGACCGGCCTGGTCCAGGCCGGCGAAGCGCAGCGCTGACGGGAGGCCGGGGCGACCCGGGTCAGGCCTCCGTGCGGGCGGGAAGCCGCCAGCCCGGCCGCGGGAAGTGGCAGGTGTAGCCGTCGGGGTAACGCTCCAGGTAGTCCTGGTGCTCGGGCTCGGCCTCCCAGAAGGGCCCGACCGGCTCCACCTCGGTGACGACCTTGCCGGGCCACAGTCCGGAGGCGTCCACGTCGGCGATGGTGTCCTCGGCGATCCGCTTCTGCTCGTCGTCCACGTAGTAGATCGCCGAGCGGTAGCTGAGCCCGATGTCGTTGCCCTGGCGGTTCTTGGTGCTCGGGTCGTGGATCTGGAAGAAGAGCTCCAGGACGGTCCGGAAGTCGGTCTTCTCCGGGTCGAAGAGGATCTCGATGGCCTCCGCGTGGGTCCCGTGGTTGCGGTAGGTCGCGTTCGGCACGTCACCCCCGGTGTAGCCGACCCGGGTCGCGGTCACGCCCGGAAGCCGACGGATCAAGTCCTGCATTCCCCAGAAGCATCCGCCCGCCAGCACGGCCCTCTGCGTCTGCGCTGCCATGTCCGTTCCTTCCCCTCGCCCGCCTCGGCCGCTCACGCTGCTCGCTCGCACACCGTCGGCGTGCTGCCTTGGTGGATACGACAGCACGGGCGGAGCCCGGATAATTCCTCGCCCCCGCCGCCCGCCCCGCCCGGAAGCCGTCGCTCCCCGACCGGCCCGCCGCTTCTCCAAGGCACGGTAAAGACTCCGCGGCCTCGATGCTTTGACCTGGCCTTGAGCATCCGGTGATCATTCTGTGGCCGCCGCCCGCCTATGGTCGCTCCGGGCCCGGCAACCCTGCGGCCCCGCCGGCCAGGCCCCAGGCACCGCCGCGCTTCCCGCGCGTTCCCGGTCTCCTGCCCAGGCCTGGCGCAGCACACGCATCACCCTTGAGGATCTCCATGCGTCTCCCGTCCCCCGCCGCCAGAATGCTCGCCGTCGCGGCGCTCCCGCTGGCCCTGGCCGCCTGTTCGTCCTCCACCTCCGCGGACTCCGCCGACGGCCCGGCCGCGTCCGCCACGCCGTCCAAGGCCGCCGACCCCAACGCGGGCCTGCTGACGGGGACGCAACTGAAGAAGGCGCTGGCCCCCGCCTCGTACTTCCGCTCCGGCTTCGCCGCCGACGCAAGTCTCGCCCGCGACACCGGCGACACCTACCAGCCGCCGGCCACGAAGAGCGCCGCCAAGCCGCACTGCGCCGACCTCGCGGCCACCAGCTGGATCAGCCTCACCGGCGTCGAGGGCGTCTCGTTCGCGCAGAGCTCCTACATCAACCGCAACACGTCCGCCGAACTGGACCAGGAGATCGACGTCTATCGCGGCGCCACGGGCGCGGACGTGCTCAAGGGCCTGGCGGACGTCGTCGCCGCCTGCCCCGGCTACACGGACTCCGACACCCACAGCAAGGTGAAGGTCACCGGCGCCGTCACGGCCGGGCTCGGGGACGAGGCGTACACCATCAAGCTGACCAGCAGCGCCTGGGAGACCGGCACCACGCTGATCGCCGCCCGCACCGGCACGGCCGTCGTCAGCGTGCTGTCCACGGACGGCGCCGACGACGTAGGCTCCTCCCAGCGGCCTGAGGGCGTGTTGCGGTGCGCGGCCAGGTAGCGGAAC
>NZ_JBEPBI010000395.1:0-4887 GCF_040299045.1 Streptomyces sp. NPDC001027 | reverse complement strand
CGAAGCCCTCGGCCAGAGCGTCGTACGCGCGGCGCTCGGTGGTGGACGTGGGCTTGGCCTCGTCGCCGGGCATGCCGAGCTGGAGGTCGAGGACGGGCGTGGCGACGGCGCCCAGCCCCACGACGCCGAGCAGCAGGACGGGCAGCGGGTGGCGTACGGCGATGCGCGCCCAGCGAGATCCGCCGTTGTCCTCCTGGCGCTGCTTCCTGCGGTAGCGCCGGGAGTTGCGGCGGGCTCCGCGCGAGAGAACGGCGTTCGGCCAGAAGCCGAGGACGGCCGGGACCAGCGTCAGACACACCAGCACCGCGACCAGGACCGCGGCAGCGGCGGCGAGTCCCATCTTGGTGAGCAGCGGAATGCCTACGACGGACAGCCCGGCCAGTGCGATGACGACCGTGAGGCCCGCGAAGACGACCGCTGAACCGGCCGTACCGACGGCGAGGCCTGCTGCCTCCCGCGGCGTGTGCCCCTTCGCGCGCTCCTCCCGATACCGGGAGACGACGAACAGGGCGTAGTCGATGCCGCAGGCCAGACCGAGCATGGCGGCCAGCGTGCCGGTGCTCTCGGACAGGCCGAACGCCTCCGAGGCGGCCGTGATCCCGGCCATGCTGAGGCCGACACCGAGGATCGCGGTCAGCAGCGGCAGCCCGGCGGCGGCCATCGACCCGAAAGTGATCAGCAGGACGAGAGCGGCCACCGCGATGCCGATCACCTCGGCCGCGCCGCCCGCAGAGGGCTGGGCGGCCAGCGCGTCGCCGCCGACCTCGACGGTCAGGCCCGCGTCCCGGGCCCCGTCGATGACGCGCTCCAGGTGCTCCTTGCTCCCATCGGTCAGATCGGCGGCGCCGGTCTTGAAGCTGACGGTCGCGTACGCCGTCGTACGGTCCCTGCTCACCGCCTTCGCCTGGAAGGGGTCGACCGCGCCGGCGACCTGGGAGCCGTCGGCGGCCTCGTCGACGAGGTGCTCTATGGCCCTTCTGTTCTCGGTGGCGGTGACCTTCTCACCGCTCGGCGCCACGAACACGATCCGGGCGCTCGCCGCGTCGGCCGCCGAGCCGGGGAAACGCTGCTCCAGCAGGTCGAACGCCTTCTGCGACTCGATGCCGGGCATGGTGAAGCCCTCGTCCGCGGCGGCGGGCGCCTTCGAGGCGGCGAAACCGACGGCGCCCAGCACCGCCACCCAGAGCAAGGTCACGAACCAGCGCCACCGGAAGGCCGCGCGACCCAGGTGATAGAGAACAGTTGCCATGGCGGGATACGCCTCCACATCAGCGGTTCAGGAACGGCGAGAAGTCGAAGGACCGCCTCTGTGGGATGTACGCCCTGTTCAAAGGGGCTGGGAGGGGTCCTTCTGCCGCCCTCCACGATTCCGTCGGCAGCGTGACGCCAGGAGGGAGCGCCCTCCCGAACCGAGGGTGTAGCCCACTACACCTGTCGAGGTGGACCTGGTTCACAACCGAGCCCGGACACCCACATCCAGACGGTTGAGCGCCGCACCCGGGACAGGGCGCGGACAACGCGGCGCGCGGGCGCGTTGGCTGCAGGCGGTCGCGGAGGCGGTGGCGGTGGCGGCGACCGTGATGGTCGGACCGATGCTGATGCGGAGGTCGACGCCGAGGCGCGATAGGGCGCGCACTCGCAGCGCCTCCCCCAGTTGGCGGGCGTCGGCGCCGTGACAGCGCAGCGCGCCCTTCCTAGGCAGAATTCGCTGCCTCACGGCGTCGGCGGCAGCGCTGGGCGGGACACGGTCAGCACGGCTCACAGCTCTTCCCCCCGCCGCCGGGCCGCCTCCTCGTACGGGCGTCCCACCCGTTCACCCGATGCCGAACCCCCCTGTTGCCTGCGCGCTCTCCACGGTGCCCGCCAGCAGCCTGACCAGCTCGTCGACGACAGGTGGCCGGGCACCGGGTCTGCTGACCGCGAGAACAAGAAATTCACAGCTCATCCGGCTCCGCCGACGGTGCCAGCATCCGCGCGAACGTCTCCGCGATCGCGGCGATGTCCACGGTCGGGTCGTGCATCCACTGGATCTGCAGTCCGTCCAGCACCGCCAGCAGCGCCCTGGCCAGGTGGTCGGCCGGCTCGTCAGCCCTGAGGACGCCGGCTTGCTGCTGTTCCGCGAAGTACTGCGTGACCTCGGCCGCGAGCCCCTGGTAGCGCTCGGTGAAGTAACTGTGCGCGGGGCTCTCCGGATCGGTGGCCGCCGCTGAAAGCGTGACGTAGAGCTTGGCCAGCCCGGGGTGGTCGGTGGTGTGGCGTGTGCTCGCCACCACGTTGTCGATCAGGGTCCCGGCCTCTGTGGCGTCAGCGGCGATCTGCTTGCCCACCACGTCCCGCCGCTCCAGAACCGCGAGCAACAGCTCGTCACGCGTGGGGAAGTAGTACGTGAGCGCTGGCTGCGTCACCCCGACTCGGTCGGCGATGTCCTGGAGGGAGGCGCGTTCTCCGTGCTCGTCGATGGCTTCGTAGGCGGCCTGGAGAATCTGTTCCCGTCGCTCCGCGCTCTTGCGGTACGGGCCTCGGGGCTTTCTCTGGTTCGTCACTCGTCAGACCGTACTTCACCTGGTCGGTGGGGGCTTCGGCGTGTTGCCCGCCCGTTCCACATGGGCGCGGCCGGGCGCCGGTGTGTCAGGTCACCGGTGCCCGGCCGGCCGTTCTAGACCGTGATCGTCGCGGCGCAGGAGAGTGCGTCCGCGGCGAGTCCGGCCAGCACGGTGACGTCGCCCGGCTCCATGCCGCGACGTCCGTCGGTCAGGTTGTGATGGAGCCCGCTCCACGAGGGCTTCGAGAGCGACGCTCTTCGTCTCCCCCCTGTGAGGCCGACGCGTGCGAAGGCGATCAGCTGCCCCACCGGGCGGACGACGGAGCGAACTCGTCGCGTGCGTGCAACTGAACGACCGTCGCGCCGCCCACGGCACCGGCGTTCCTCCCTGCTGACACCGTCGGCCAATTCGGGTGGCGCAGGTTCCCGACGCCGTGCTGCTCGCGCCACTGCTCGGCGAAGAGGCGGGCACCACGATCGCGCACCCGCTGTACGGTCTGATCAACCCCAGCGGCAAGCTTCCCAGCACCTTTCCGCGACACCTGGGCCAGATCCTCCGGTACCACGGCCACCACCACGGCAGCGGCTACGAGCACCCGACCGGCACCCGCCACGGCTATGGGGATCTCGGCTCCCAGGGACCCCTCTACTCCTTCGGTCACGGACTGTCGTACACGACCTTCGAAGTCGCGCTCGACGAGAACGACGACCGTCCGGCGGTCGGAGGTCCTCCCGGTCGCCAGGCAGGGTCGGTGAGGCCGTCGACTGGCCCTCTCCCGCGGTGTTGTTGCCGACCCACCTGGCGGGCTCGGCGGGTTCATCCGACCGTGACGACGACGTCCACCGGATCGCATCCCGGCGCGGTCGCGGTGAGACGGATCTTGCCGACGGCGGTAGGGCGGACAACGGCCAGGGCACGTCCCTCGTACGTACGGCGCTCGGTCACGTCGAACCGCTCCTCGGCCGACGGGTCGGCGCTGCCGAGCCCGATCAGCTCCCCGGCTCCGGAGACCTCGATGCTCACCGGGCGGTCGGCGGCGGGGTGGCAGGTGCCGTCCGCGTCGGTCAGGGTCAGGGTGACGTAGGCCAGGTCGCCGCCCGCCGCGCGGACGACCTCGCGGTCGGCCTCGGCGGCCAGCCGTACGGGGCCGCTGGCCCGGTGCAGGCTGCTGCGACCGGTCTCGACGCCGTCCCGGTAGGCCACGGCGACCAGTTCGCCGGGCACGTAGACGATCTCGAACTCGGTGCGGAAACGGTGCTCCGCGCCCACGGGCCGCCGCCCGAAGGAGTTGTTGTTGCCGATGAGTTCCACCTCGTCGGCGTCGCTGTAGACCTCGACCGTGATCGGCTTGCCCTCGAAGCCGGGCCAGGTCCAGCTGGCGATGCTGTCGCTCCACGCCCACGGTGAACCAGCCCAGGTCCTGCCGTGGTGCTCGGGCCTCTTGACCGCGATGTACGGCTCGGCGCGCAGACCGAAAACGATCTCCCGGTAGTAGGAGGCGGGCCGCCGGTGGCCGGTGATGTCGATGTCGCCGCAGCCCGCGACCAGGTACGGGTACGGCGCGTTGTGGGCCTGGAGCGGCCCGTCGCCGTCGGCGGGGTACTGGGGCCTGCCGATGCCGACCTCGCCGAGGTAGTCCCAGCCGGTCCAGGTGAAGTCGCCGATGACGTGGCCGTACTGCTCGACGAGCCGCCAGTTGCCGTCGATGCGGGTGGGGAAGGTCTCGGTGCCGAGGATGATCCGGTTGGGGAACAGGTCACGGTCCAGGGCGTAGCGGCTCTCGGCGTAGTTCATGCCGGCGACGTCGAGGACGGCGAAGGACTCCGCGGTGCGTTCGGTGACCAGTTCGGAGGAGCTGATCGTGTTCATCGCGTCGCCCGCGTCGGCCATGAGGGTGTTGATGCCGGCGCCGTCCTCCGCCGCCTGTTCCAGTGTCTGCTGCTGGAGGGCGCCCAGTTCGGACATCACGGCCAGCATGCCGTTGACGGCGTTCGTGACGTAGCGGGTGGGGTCGAGGGAGCGGACCTTCTCGGCGAGTCTGCGTCCCCACGCGGCGCCGAAGCGGGAGCCGGTCTCGGGGATCTCGTTGCCGATCGAGTACATGATGACGCTGGGGTGATTGACGTCCTTGGCGACCATCGCCTCGATGTCGCGCTCCCACCATTCGGGGAAGTTCAGGCTGTAGTCGAACTCGCTCTTGCCGGCGGTCCACACGTCGAACGTCTCGTCCACGACGAGCATGCCGAGCCGGTCACAGGCCTCCAGCATCGGCCTGCTCATCTGCTCCTGCTCGACCTGCGCCCGGTCGACGGCGAGCCCGGGTCGATCGTCGCCGACCTGGCCG
>NZ_JBEPBI010000394.1:0-4906 GCF_040299045.1 Streptomyces sp. NPDC001027 | reverse complement strand
CTCCGGGGCCGGGGCCGGGCACACGGCTCGCCGTCCGCCCGCGGGACGTCCCGCAGGCCGACGGCGAGCCGACTCAGTGGGCGGTGGCGAGGGCGAGCATGAAGCCGGCGTTCGGGTCGGACCAGAGCCGACGGGTGTGCAGGCCCGCCGCGGCCATCTCCTCCCGCAGCCCGGGCACGGTGAACTTGGCGCTGCGCTCGGTGATCCATTCCTCTCCGCGCTCGAACTGCACCGCCAGGTCGAGTTCCCGGATCTTCACCAGCTGCTCGGCCCGACTGCGCAGCCTCATCTCGATGAGACTCTCGGCGCTGTTCCACACCGACACGTGGTCGAAGGCGTCCGGGTCGAAGTCGGCGTCCAGCTCGTGGTTCAGGACGTGCAGCAGGTTCTTGTCGAACTCGGCCGTGACGCCCTGCGCGTCGTCATAGGCGGCGATCATCTCGTCCTCCGGCTTGACCAGATCCGCGCCGAGCAGAAGGAAGTCCTCGGGCCGCATGACGTCCCGGAGCCCGCGGAGGAACGGGCCGCGGGCCGGGCGCCGGAAGTTGCCCAGCGTGCTGCCGAGAAACGCGATCAGCCGTGGCCCCTCCTCGGGCAGCGCCGGCAGTACGAGCGGGGCCGTGAAGTCGGCGCGGAGCGCGTGCAGACGGATCCCCGGATAGTCCTGGACGAGTTGGGCGCCGGCCTGCTGGAGTGCGTCCGCGCTGACGTCGACGGGCACGTAGTTCAGGCCGGCCGGCCCCAGCGCCTCGATGACCAGCCTGGACTTCGTCGAACTCCCGGACCCGAGCTCGATCATGCTGCGGGCCCCGGTCTGCGCGGCCACGTCCCGGGCGTGGAGCTGGAGCAATCCGAGCTCCGCCCGCCACAAGGGGTACTCCGGGAGCTGGGTGATCTCCTCGAAGAGCTCGCTGCCCCGGGCGTCGTAGAACCAGGTGGGCGCCGTGGACTTGGGGGCGCTGGTCAGTCCGCCGCGGATGTCGGCGCGCAGAGCCCTGGCGTAGTGCTCGGCGTCGAGGGTGTCGGTGTAGCCGTAGGCGCGGGTGCCGGTCATGACTGCCTTTCCTCGGATGGTGCGGGTGCCGTGTCCGCGCTCGGGTCCTTGAGGGGGGTGAGCGCGACGTCGGCGCGGCCCGCCACGAGCAGGGTCCGGTCCGGGACCTCCTGCCAGCGCGGATCGTCGTCGTACGGTTCGGAGGCCACGACCGCCGTGCCACCGCCGGGGTCCGCCAGATACCAGAGGGTGTCGCCCCAGGCGGTCGCGGCGACGGCCGACCCGTCGGTGAGGAGCAGGTTGAGCCGGGAGCCGGGGGCCGCGGCGGCGACCTCGAGGACGGTGTCGGCCAGCGCCTGGCCCGCCGGATCCCCTGCGCGCAACCGGGCCAGGAGCAGCGCCCACACGAACGCGGAGTCGTTGCGGGCCTCCATCGACAGCAGGTCGGCGGCGGGCAGGGTGCGCGTCAGCCGCTCCAGCGAGCGCGGCCAGCCCGCGACCGCCCCGTTGTGGCTGAACAGCCAGGGGCCCGCCGCATACGGGGCCGCCGCGGCCTCCGCGTCGGCGCCGGCCAGGGTGGCGTCGCGGACGGCGGCCAGCACGGCCCGGCTGCGCACGACCCGGGCCAGGTCGGCGAAGGACAGGTCCGCCCAGATGGGCCCGGCCCTGCGGTAACGGGCCGGCGCCGGGTCGCCCTCGGCGTACCAGCCCACCCCGAAGCCGTCGGCGTTGACCGTGCCGTGGCGCTGCCGTCGCGGCGCCCACGACTGGCGGTACAGCGCGTGCGGGGGATCGACGAGGAGCCTGCCGAGCGTCTCCTCGGGCCCCAGGTAGGCGAGGTGACGGCACATCAGACGGCCCCCGAGCGTGCCGTGCGGAACCCGGAGAAGATCTGCCGCCGGATCGGGTAGTCCCAGTTGCGGAAGGTGCCCCGGCAGGCTACCGGGTCCACCGCGAACGAACCGCCGCGCAGCACCTTGTGGTCGGGCCCGAAGAACACCTCCGAGTACTCCTTGTACGGGAACGCCCGAAAGCCCGGGTAGGGAAGGAAGTCGCTGGACGTCCACTCCCAGACGTCGCCGATCAACTGACGTACGCCGAGCGGGGAGGAGCCGGCCGGGTAGCTGCCCGCCGGGGCCGGACGCAGATGGCGCTGGCCCAGGTTGGCGTGGTGCGGCGCGGGGTCGGCGTCGCCCCACGGGTAGCGCGTCGAGCCGCCGGTCGCCGGGTCGAAGCGGGCCGCCTTCTCCCACTCGGCCTCGGTGGGCAGCCGGCGTCCGGCCCAGCGGGCGTAGGCGTCGGCCTCGTACCAGCACACGTGCAGCACCGGCTCGTCGGGCGGCACGACCTCGGTGACGCCGAACCGGCGGCGCAGCCACTGCCCGCCGTCACGGCGCCAGAACAGCGGCGCGTGGATGCCGTGCCCGCGGATGTGCGCCCAGCCCTTGCTGGTCCACCAGCGTTCCTCGTCGTAGCCGCCGTCCTCGATGAACGCCTGGTAGGCCGCGTTCGTCACGGGGGTCGTGTCGATGTGGAAGGGCGCCACCTCGCGCCGGTGCGCGGGGCGCTCGTTGTCCAGGGCCCAGGGCTCGCCGGACGTGCCCATGGTGAACGAGCCGCCGGGGACCAGCACTTCGGCCGGGCCGGTGAACAGCGGCACGGGGGCGGGGTCGGGGGCGGTGAGGACCGGCGGACCCGTGCGGAGCTGATGGGTGATCAGCATGGTCTCGTCGTGCTGCTGTTCGTGCTGCGCGATCATCCCGAAGGCGAATCCGGCCTCCGTCAGCCGGGTGCCGTGGAAGTCGGCGGACTCCAGCACGTCGGTGACCCGGCCGCGTACCTCGGCCGCGTACCGACGGGCCTCGGCGGGCGGCAGCAGGGGCAGCGTGGGGCGTTCGGCGCGCGAGTGCTCGAAGGCGTCGTACAGGCCGTCGATCTCGGGGCGCATCGCCTCCTGGCCGGCCACCGCGCGCAGCAGCCACAACTCCTCCTGGTTGCCGATGTGGGCGAGGTCCCACACCAGTGGGGACATCAGCGGGGAGTGCTGGGCGACGAGGTCGGTTTCCTCGACGCAGCCGGTCAGCAGCGTCGTGCGGGCGCGGGCCGTCGTGAGCGAGGCGAGCGCGCGGGCGCGCAGCGCCTCGGGGTCCGGGGCGTCCGCGTGCGAGGCGGGCGCGACGTCCGGGGCGGATGCGGCGTCCGGGGCGGGTGCGCGCTCCGCGTCCAGGGCGGGCTCGGTCATGGGCGGAGGTCCTTCCCGTGTGCGCGGGCGTCCGTGCCGCGCAGGCGGTCGAGCTGGTCGTCGGCGGGGGTGCGCCCCTTGAGGACGTAGCGGTCCCGGTAGGCCGTCACGGCCTCCAGCACGGTGTCGTCGGCGCCGAGGCGGGGCAGGGCCCGCAGGGCGGCGGCGAAGCAGGCGATCGCCGTCTCGTGCAGTTCGGGGTCGGTCAGCGCGTGCCGGGCCGCGTCGATCCACAGCGGATTGTGCGGGGCCGGCAGCGGCCGGGCCCGCTCGGCCAGCGGCTTGACCGCGCGATAGGCGAACTCGGCGGTCTCCGGGTCCTCGAACAGGGCCGTCGTCACGGCGAGCGGCACCAGCCAGCCGTCGTCGCCGGGCTGGGCGTCGATCATGCGCAGTTCCAGATGGCCGCGCGGTCTGACCGGGGGGAACAAGGTGGTGAGGTGGTAGTCGAGATCCTCCCGGGTCGGTTCGCCCGTTCGGGTCCACTGCCGGAAGGTGAGGCGGTCGGGCACCTCCCAGTCGCCCTCGGTCCGCCGCACGCACATCACCGGCGCGTCCAGCACGTGCCGCGCCCAGGCCGCGCGCGGATCGCCGTTCATGGCGGGCCCGCCCGCGCGTCCGGCGCCGATCTCCATCCACAGCAGCTGCCGCGTGGAACGCCAGCCGGTGGGGACGCCGCCGAGCAGCGGGGAGTTGGCGAAGGCCGCCACGAGCACCGCGCCCAGGGTGTGCGACAGCCACCAGCGCCGGCCGTGCCCGAGCGGGCCCGGCTCCTCGTAGCCGGCGTCCAGGCAGACCTGCACGGACGCCGAGGTGCACATCATGGCGCGGCCCGCCGGGCCGGTGCGGTCGAGGCAGGCCTCCATGGCGTCGTAGCGCGGCTCGTGCAGGAACCGGCGCGGTGGGTGCCAGGGGTCGGTGCCGATGCCGACGAGGGCGAGTCCCTGCTCGCGCAGGGGCGCGCGGACCGCGGCCAGATCGGCGGAGACGGTGTGCACGCACTCCATGAGGGAGGCGGCGGGCGGCGAGCTCAGCTCCAGCTGGCCGCCGGGTTCGACGGTGAGGGGCGAGCCGAGGGGCACGTCCCGCAGGGCGGCGTAGGCCGCTTCGAGTCGTTCGGGTGTGACGGGGAGCTGCGGCGCGCGCAGATCGTGGACGAGCCATTCCAGCTCGACCCCGACGGTGCGGGGCGGGCCGGTCTTGAAGCAGATTCCCCTGACCAGCGCCTCCACCTCGGCTTCGGTGAGGGCGATGCGGGGCTCCGCTCCGTTCGTACAGTCGCTGACCGAGTCGGACATGTCGGGATCCTCCTGAGATTCCACCATGCCACCGGTCCGCCCTCGGTGCGGCCGGACCGGCAGAGCTCGTTCCACCCAAGACCCTCGATTCGAATCGCACAAGGGTGCACATCGGCACTTTCTGGACCGTGAAGCCCGGATTCCGTGGCGATTCCCCCTCGGTTCACCGCCGGTTTCCGCTCGCCTCGGAGCTGCTTCCCGGTCGGACCCGGAGCATGCGCCACACGGGCGAGGGGCCGGAAAAATCGTGTTGCACACGATGTCCGGGATCGCTCACGATGCGTGCATGAGCTCGACGGGGGAGACGCGCGGCGTGAGCCGCGAAGTCGGGTGCGGGGCGGGCGTGACCGCGCGGCGCGCGCTCATGGAGTC
>NZ_JBEPBI010000393.1:0-4930 GCF_040299045.1 Streptomyces sp. NPDC001027 | reverse complement strand
CCCTCTGCCTGCAACGTGCCCCGCACGCGGCGGGCAGCGCCTCCGCCCTGCTGGGCACCGCCCAGTTCCTCCTGGGCGCCCTCGCCCCCGCGCTGGCCGGCCTCGGCGGCCGGTCCACCGCCCTGCCCATGGCCGCGTCGGTCCTCGGCCTCGCCCTGGTCGCGGCCGGCTGCTTCCTCGCCCTGTGCCGCCCCTGGCAGGCCGCCCCCGATCCACTGGCCCGATGAGCCGCCCGGCCGGGACGCGCCCCCGGCCGCTCCCCGGAGCCGGCACGTCCCGACCCGGCGGGGCGGGCCGCTGCTCGCGGCGGCTTCGTTTCGCGCTGCCGGGGCAGTCGGGAAGCGGATACCGTCGAGCGGGCGTGCCGGCAGTGAGCTGAGGAGATCTGGGCATGGCAGGAGGACCGGAGCAGGACGAGAGCCAGCGGCGACGGCCCCTGGCCGCGCCTGTGACCGCGCCGGCCGGCGGGCTGGAGGCCATCGGGACCGGGGCTTACGTCGTGGACGAGCAGGGCCGCATCCTCGCCGTCAACGCGCGCGCCGAGCAGCTGCTGGGCCGGTCCGCGGCGGATCTGCTCGGCCATGACGCGCACGACCTGCTGCACCGGGACGCCCACGGCCAGCCCCTGCCGAGAAGTCAGTGCAAGATGCGGCAGGCGTTCCACGCCGGGCGCACCGCGCAGACCCGTGAGGACTACTTCGCGCGCGGGGACGGCTCCCTGCTGCCCATCTCGTGGCTGATCACCCCGTTCGTCCTCGCGGACCGCGAGCGCAGCACCCTCGTCCTCTTCCACGCCCTTCATTCCGAGGAGGACGGCGTCCGGCCCGAACCGGCTCCCGCGCTGCTGCCGGAGTTCGAACGCCTCGCGCTGCTGGCCGCGACGACCACTCAGCTGACGTCCACCCTCGATGTCGAGGAGGCACTGCGGCGGCTGGTGAGTCTGGTGCTGCCACGGCTGGCGGACTGGGTCATCGTCGACCTCATCACGGAGCGCGACGAGGTGTGGCGCACCGTCGTCGTCGAGGCGGACGGCGGCGAGCTGGTGCGCCACGAGGAACTCCAGGGTCCGATGCCGCCGATCCCCGAGGAGTCACCGATGCCCCTGTCGAGGGCGCTGCGCGGGGTCGCCTCGACCCTGGCCGGCCCGCAGACCTACCAGGGGGCGCCGGACTCCGGCATCGCGGTCGAGCAGCGCCGTCTGTTCGAGGCCACCGGCGTGCACTCCGCGGCCATCGCGCCCATCCGCAGCACGCGCGCAGTCCTCGGGGCGTTGACCCTGGGGCGCGCCAGGCAGCCGGGGGACTTCCACACCACCGATCTCCCCCTGCTCGAGGACATCGCCCGCCGTACCGGGCTCGCCCTGGACAACGCGCGCCTCTACCAGCGTCAGCGCAAGGTCGCCGAGACCATGCAGAACCACCTGCTGCCCCAGATGCCGCGCGTCCCCGGCCTGCAGATGACGGTCCGCTACCTGCCCGCGCCCGACGCCTCGCAGGTGGGGGGCGACTGGTACGACGCCTTCTCCCTGTCCGACGGCGCCACCGCGCTGGCCGTCGGCGACGTCGTCGGCCACGATCTGGAGGCCGCGGCCGGCATGGCGCAGGTGCGCAACATGCTCCGCGCCTACGCCTGGGCTCTGCACGAGCCGCCCAGCCAGATCGTGGCCCGTCTCGACGAGGCGGTCATACACATCACCGACGTCGCCATGGCCACCTTGATCCTCGCCCGGATCGAAGCGGCCGACGACGGCCACTGGCGGCTGTCGTGGACCAACGCCGGCCATCCGCCACCCCTGTTGATCACTCACGACGGCCTGGCCGAATACCTGACCGGTGGACACGGCATCCTCCTGGGCACCGGCGTGCGCAAACCCCGCACCGACGCCACCGTGCTGTTGCCGCCCGGGTCCACCCTGCTTCTCTACACCGACGGCCTGATCGAAGAACCCGGCCACACCCTCGACGAGGGCCTGCACCGACTGCGCCGGCACGCCGCCGCGCTCGCCCACCGTCCGCTGGCCTCCTTCGCCGACCAACTGCTGCGCCGGGTCCGCCCCGCCGCCAACGACGACGACGTCGCCCTCCTCGCCCTACGGGCTCCGGCACGGGCCTGAGGCGCGCCCCGGCCGGGCGGCCGCGGCGCCGGGTCGCCGGGTCGCCGCGGCGCCCTCCAGTCGCAGGACGACGCACGCACCCCGCTGCCCGACCTGGTCGCCCGAGCGCTCACCGCCGCCTTCGGCGAGCGCCCCGCCGAACCCGGGGCCCCTCGCAGGGCGGCAACTCGCCTTCCTGAACGTGCCGTTAGTGTGCTCACGTGACAGCATTCGCCCTCCTCGACGACACCGCCGCATGGCAGACCGACTTCGACCGGAGCCGACGCGCCTCCTACACGGCGGCCGGTCTCGGCGCCGCCGCGGCGGAACGCATGCTGCGGGACGCCCGCGGCGACGCCGGTGACTGGACGGTCGCCGAGATCACGGACGCCGGGATCCGGGTCGGATACGTCGCCGTGGCCGTCGCCGACGCCGACACCGCCCCCGTGGGTCGCATAGGCGACCTGCGCGTCGACGCCGCCCATACGGGCCGGGGGCACGAGCGGGCGGCCCGGGAGTGGGCCGAGGAGTGGTGCGCGCGACGCGGCGCGAGCAGGGTGGAGACACGGCTCGCCGAGCCCGCCGGCGAGCTGTTCGACGGTTACCGCGTCCGCGGCCAGCTCAGGGCGCGGCGTCTCGGCGCCCCGGCGACACCGCCGGCCGGCGTCACCGCGCGGCCGATGACGCCGGCCGAGTTCCCCGAGTGGCTGGACTCGGAGCAGACCGCCTACGTCTCCGACATCGTCCGCGCGGGAGCGCTGAGCCCCGAGGAGGCCGTGCACAAGTCGGACCGTGACTTCGCCGAGCTGCTGCCCGAAGGCCTGACGACGCCCGACCACGCGTTCCTGGTGCTCGAGGCGGCCGGTGAGCGCATCGGGGCCGGCTGGTTGCGGCACCGGCATCTTCCGGGCGTCACCTACGGCTACTCGCTGCACGTGCAGGAGCGGCATCGCGGCAAGGGGTTCGGACGGGCCGCGATGGCGGCGGGCGAGCAGGCCGCCCTCGCCGCCGGTGACGGCGCGCTGATGTTCACCGTGTGGGGCGGCAACGAGGTGGCCATGAGCCTGTACACGAGTGCCGGCTACCGGGTCGTGGAGGAGAGCCGCTCGACCGACCTCGCCCGCCCCGCGGCCCGAGGGGCGTGAGCGCTCCCTCGCGGTGAGGCGCTTCACGCGCGGCGACCTTGGGTCCGGTGTTTCTGGGCAGACGGGACATCGACGACGGTCGGTTCGCTCGGCGCGAGGAGAGACAGTGGCGAAGGACTCATCGCTGAGGGCTGTGGGGTGGGCGCGCTCGCTGCCGCTGAACAGCGGGGCGAAGGCCGCCCGGGACTGGACGCGTGCGCACCTGGAGACGCTGGCGTGGTCGAGGACGGCGCCCGACCTGGTGGATTCCGTGGTGCTGGCCGTGTCCGAACTGGTCACCAACGCCCATCTGCACGCCCACAGCGCGGCGCAGTTGATCCTCACCTGGGACGAGGAGTGCCTGCACGTGACCGTGCACGACGCCTCGCCCCGGCTTCCCGAGCCGCGCGACCCCGGCGCCACGTCCCCCGGCGGGCGCGGTCTGCTGCTGGTCGACGCCCTCGCCGACGACTGGCTGGCCTACCACTGCCCCCGCGGCAAGAAGGTCACCGCCTGCTTCCAACCCCCGCGGCAGCCGGATCCGCGGTGAACGGCGGGGCGTGCGGCTCCGCCTTCGCCCGCCGAGCCGGCCGGTTCATGAGTCGCCCGGCCGCGGGCGCCTCATGAACCGGAGGTCAGCGGGTATCCGCATCACACGACACGACAGCCCCTGACGAACCGACGAGGACGACCCGGGAAGAGTTCTATGGCCACCCCCCTGGAAGATCGGGCATCGCCCGCACGCGAGCCCCTCGCACCCCTGCTGTTCAGCGCCGCCTGGGACGCGCCGGGCGCGTCCATCGCCGAGGCTCGCGCGGCGGTGCGCACGCTGATGGCCCGGGCCGGACACGACCCCGACGAGCGGGCCGGCCAGGACGCCCAGCTCATCGTGAGCGAGCTCGTCACCAACGCACTGCGCCACGCGCCCGGACCGGGCGGGCTGGCGCTGGAAGTGACGCCGGACGCCGCCCTGCTGAGGGTCATCGTGAGCGACAGCTCTCCCCGCCCGCCCGAACTGCGGCCGCAGGACGCCGGCCGGGTCGGCGGACACGGCCTGCGTCTGGTGACGCGGCTGTGCGACCAGCTGCAGACCGTCGCCCTGGAGACCGGCAAACGGGTCGTCGCGCACCTGCGTCTGTACGCGCCCGCCCACTGATCCGACGAGGATCTCGTGGTGGCCGGGCGCCCTCGACGGTCCCCGGCGTGCTCAGCGTTCGGCGAGCATGCCGTCCCGCAGCCGGGCGAGGGTGCGCGACAGCAGCCGCGAGACGTGCATCTGGGAGACGCCGAGGCGTTCGCCGACCTGGGCCTGGGTGAACTCCTCCACGAACCGCATGTGGATGATCTGCCGGTCCCGCTCGTCGAGTTCGGCGATCAGCGGCGCCAGCGCCTGGAAGTCCTCGACCAGCTCCAGCGCCTGGTCCTCGGCGCCGATGAAGTCCGCCAGCGCGGCCTCGCCGTCCTCGCTGCCGTTGATCGCCGCGTCCAGGGACGCCGACGTGTAGCCGTTGGCGGCGAGGCGCGCCTCGCGCACCTCTTCCTCCCCGAGGCTCATCAGCTCGGAGAGCTCCCTGGTGGTCGGCGTACGGCCGAGGCGGCTGCGCAGTTCCTCCGTCGCGCGGGCGAGCTGCACCCGCGCCTCCTGCAGCCGGCGCGGCACATGGACCGCCCAGGTGGTGTCCCGGAAGAACCGCTTGATCTCGCCCACGATGTA
>NZ_JBEPBI010000392.1:0-4966 GCF_040299045.1 Streptomyces sp. NPDC001027 | reverse complement strand
TCAGCCCGCGCCGCCGCCCGCTCCCGGGCGTCCGCGCCGCCCCCCGACGGGGCGTCGCCGCACAGCGCTCCGCTCCGGGCCACCGGCTCCTGCGGGCGCGCTGAAGCCGCCGGGGACGAGCCGCGCCGGTCCGGCGGCGGGCATCGTGGGTCCCGACGGACCGGGCCTGCCGTACGCCTCCCGCCCCGCACCGGAGCCGGGAGCCCCCACCGGGCCGCCGCCCGCACGGGCGTTCGTCTCCGGCTCCGCGTCCGCGGCCGCCGGGTCCGGCGTGCGGGGCCGCGGCGCAGCCGCCCGGCTCAGCACACGCGTGTGGGGCATCAACGGGGCGCACGAGGAGCACACTTCGCTGAGCGTCCACACCTGACCCACCGACGGGTCGTGTCGCAGGACGAGGACGACCGTGCCCGCGCAGGAGACCCGGACGTCCTCGTGCGGCGCGCACCGCTGACGGCGGCACCAGCACGCGGCGTCGTGATGCACCGCCGCCGCCCGGGCGTGCGCGGCCGCGTGGGCCTCGGCGAAACGGCGCAGGGCCGCGAGGTCCCGGGAGCGCGGCGGCATCGCGCACGCGGAGGAGCAGGTGACCGACGCGGTGCGGTCCCGGTGCCCCACCACGCGGATCGTCCAGCAGCGGCCCGGACGGCGGGCCGAGGGGGCGTCGGGGTGCATGAGAGCCAAAGCGCACGTCCTTCGTGGGGAGGGCGAGAGGAGGGGGAGGGAGCGGACCGGGAACGGTTACGGCACGGCCCGGCGGAAGTGACCTCGTTCACAGCATGCCCGTGAGCGGCCGGACCATTCGCGCTGTGCCCCCTCTGGCCGACACATGGCGTGTCGGTCGCTGCCTCTAAGCTCCCTCCATGAGCACAGGGGGAACCCACAGACGCGTCGTCGACGGACGCTTCGAGCTGGTGGAACGACTCGGCGGCGGAGGCATGGGCCTGGTGTGGCGGGCCCACGACCTGGTCCTGCACCGGGCGGTGGCGGTGAAGGAGGTGCGGCACGCGGACCCGGACCTCGCCGAGCACGACCCGGCGGCCGCCCGGGTGCTGCGCGAGCGCGTGCTGCGCGAGGCCCGCGCGCTGGCGCGCGTCCACCATCCCAACGTCGTCACCATCCATCACATCGTCGACGGTGGCGAGCACACGTATCCGTGGATCGTGATGGAGCTCGTCGAGGGCGGCTCGCTGCAGGACAGGCTGGAGCGGGAGGCGATGTCCCCGGTCGAGGCCGCCCGGATGGGCCGCGAGGTGCTGGCCGCGCTGCGCGCCGCGCACGCCGTCGGCATCGAGCACCGTGACGTGAAGCCCGCCAACGTCCTGCTGCGCCCCGACGGCCGGCCCGTGCTCACCGACTTCGGCATCGCCGCCGTCCGGGAGTCGGTCGGCCTCACCGCGACCGGCTCGGTCATCGGCTCGCCCGACTTCATGGCGCCGGAGCGGGTGAGCGGGAAGGAGGGCGGGCCCGCCGCCGACCTCTGGTCGCTCGGGATGCTGATGTACGTCGCCGTGGAGGGGCGTCATCCGCTGCGCAGGGGCAGCACGCTCGCCACGCTGGCCGCCGTGCTGAGCGAGGACGTGCCCGCGCCGCGCAGCGCGGGACCGCTGAACGCCGTTCTCACGGCGCTGCTCGTGCGCGACCCGCAGGCCCGCCCCGACGCGGCCCGCGTCGACCTGATGCTCGCGGCCGTGACGGCCTCGGCGCCGGCGCCGGGCGTGGCCTTCCCGGCCGCCTCCGTCCCGTCGGCGGTCCACGCGCCGCCGCCCTCGACCACCTCGTACTCCCTCGCCCCGCCCGCGGCCCCGCCCGGGGCCGTCACGATCGTCCCGCCTGCCGACGCCAGGCCCCCGGCCCGCCGCGGGCGTGGCCCGACCGTCGCCATCGCCGTGCTGGCCACCGCTCTGGCCGGCGTCCTGGCGTGGACGCTGCTTCCGCACCTTCAGGACGGCGGCGACGGCGGCAGCGGCGGCGCCCACTCACCGCTGCCGGGCGTGTCCGCGTCGCGGGGCGCCGGCCAGGGCGCCTCCGGGGCGTCCGGGGCCTCCTCCGACGACGTCTCCGGGGCCGCTTCCGGCGACGCGTCCGAGCCACAGAAGGTCGACCTGCTCAGCGGGAACGGCGTCAAGAACGTCGTCGCGAAGCTGTCGGCCGCCACGGGCGGGGCGAAGGTGACGCGCCTCGCGGTGTACGAGGAGTACGCCATGGCCGACGTCTCCGTGAAGGGCCGACCGAAGCTGTACGACCGGTACATGTACCGCGGTGGGGACGTGGCCGTGAAGGACGGCCCGGGCGGCACCGTGATGAGCGGCGCGGTCCCCGTCGACCTGGACGTCTATGACTGGGACAAGGTCCCCGGCCTCCTGGCCCGGGCCGCCAAGACCCTCGGCGTCGCCCATCCCACCAGCCGATATCTGCTGGTCGACACGGGATCCACCGTCTTCGACACCCCGCCCTCGATGAGCGTCTACCTGTCCGACGACTACGGCAGCGGGTACCTCCGGGCCGACGTCAAGGGACGGGTGATCGCGACGTATCCGCGCGACGACGGCTGACGGTCGAAACGGTGTTTCGTCGTGCTGAATATATCGGGAGCCGATATATTCAGTCCCATGGCATCGAAGAGCATGACCCAGGCCGCCTTCTTCGTGCTGACGGCCCTCGCCGACCAGCCGCGGCACGGCTACGGCATCCTGCGGGAGATAGAGGAACTCTCCGCCGGTGAAGTGCAGTTGCGGGTGGGCACGCTTTACGGCGTGCTCGACCGGCTCACCGCCGACGGGCTCATCGCCCTGGACCGCGAGGAGGTCCAGCAGGGCAGGCTCAGGCGCTACTACCGCGTCACCGACGACGGCGTCCGGGCCCTCGCGGCGGAGGCCGACCGCATGGCGGCCGGCGCCGGAGCGGCCAGACGCCGCATCGCCGAGGGCCGTCGCGCCCCCGGAACCGTCATCCCGCCGGCCACCGGGCCCGGACTCGCCGGAGGTCTGGCATGACCGGCACGACGACCCTTCTCGAAGCGCGCTACCGCGCCGTGCTGCGGCTGCTGCCCGCGTACTACCGCCAGGAGCGGGAGGAGGAGATGGTCGAGGTCTTCCTCGGGGAGACCGACCGCGAACTCCAGGATCAGAGCCGGCCGACCCTCGGCGAGGCCGCCAGCGTCGCCGCTCTCGCCGTGCGCACTCGGCTGGGCGCCGCCGCCGCGCCGCGCCGCTACGCGCTGCTCGGCTCGACGGTCCGGCTCTTCGCGCTATGGGCCGTGCTGCTCCAGGCGGCCGCCGCGGTCGCCGACCGGGCGCTGGAGCTGACCTGGACGTCCACCCACGGCGCCTTCGGGCGGGACGTGTTCCTGTCGGGGTTCACCGGGCGGGGTCCGGTCGTCGCCTCGGCCGCCGTCGCCGCCTGGGTGCTGCCCCTGCTGTGGACGGTCGGCTACTTCGCCCTGCTGCGCGACCGCCGCAGGACCGCGCGGATCAGCGTGCTGCTCGCCGCCCTGCCGAGCCTCTGGCCCTTCCTCGCGCCCTTCGTGACCGACTTCCCCCCGCCGGAGTCGGCCTACGCCACCGCCACGGCGGCCTTCGCCTGGCTGCCGGCCCTGGCCCTGTGCACCGCCTGTCACCGCGACGCGCCCCCGGCGGCGCTGTCCTTCGGCACCCCGGGCACGGTGTACGCCGGATGCTGTGTCGTCATGGGCGCTTCCGTCGTCGTACTGCCCACCGTGGCCGACCCCGTGTGGGCGCCGACCACCTGTTTCGTCCTCGGCGCGCTCGGCTGGCTGGTGCGCCGCGGCCGCCGGGGCCGGACCGCGGGCGGAGAGGGCGCGCTCGCCCTGGCCGGGCTCGGGCTGCTGATCCTCACGCTGCGCGTGGCCGCCGCGTACACCTGGCTCGATGTGTCCATGCCTCTGCCCACGGCTATGGTGGCCGGCTTCGCCGTCCAGGCGGCCGCGCTGCTGCTCCTGACCGCAGCCCTCGCCGTCGTCGGCAGCCGTGACGTCGCGGCCCGCTGACCGGCCGGACGACGTGCCGCGACCCGGCTGGCCGCCCGGACGGCGCGCCGTGACTCAGTGCGGGAAGGCGCGCGGCTGCCGCAGCCGGGGCAGTTCGTCACGGAACTCCTCTATGCGGGAGCTGATCTGCCGCATCAGGACGGTGTCGGCCAGCCGGTCCAGGTAGAGGTTGCGGCGGGCCAGGCCGGGCGCGTCGACGCAGAAGTACAGCGTCATGAGGGGATTGACGAACAGTTCGCCGTCGTTCGTGCGCTCGGTGAACCGGACGTCGCCGAAGTCGCCGCGCACGGCGGCCGCGACGGACCCGTTGACGATGCTGGGGTGGCCCGGCGTGCAGGCCTGCGCGTCGGCCACCGCGTCGAGGTAGAGCGCGCCCTCGGGGCTGTGCCGCGGCAGGGAGAACGCGCCGAGGTAGGAGCCCGCCCGGTCGAGTTCGGCCAGGTTCTCCAGCACCAGCGAGTGGCTGATCCCGTGGTAGGCGTCCACGCCGAAGCCCAGACAGGCGACCAGCCGCTCAGGGACGTCGTCGAGACCCGCCACGGCGGACAGGCTCGCCATGTCCTCCTCGGGCGTGCCCAGACCGTGCTCGTCGCCGCGCATCAGGATGTCGGTGCCGCCGTCGACCAGGACCACCGCGTCCACCCCGCCCAGGTGGTCCAACAGCGCACGGTAGGCGGCGCGCAGCGGTCGCACGCCGGTGCGCGGGAACGCGTACACGGTGGCGGGCAGACCCTGCCGGTCCAGCCAGCGGGCCAGCGTGCGTTCGGGGAAGTAGTCGCCGCGCACATCGAGGTCGGGGCCGATGGCCGCGACGTCGGGCTGCAGCCACACGTCCGAGGGCAGCCCGTACAGATCGGCGAACGAGAGGTTCGCCAGGTGGACGTCCTTGCCCGCCGTCCGCAGGGCGAGCGCCAGCGGAAGCCCCGCGTACACGTCGAAACCGCCGCCCGCGCCGGCGAC
>NZ_JBEPBI010000391.1:0-5017 GCF_040299045.1 Streptomyces sp. NPDC001027 | reverse complement strand
GCATGGACCCGGCCGCCGTCGACGCCGGTCTGCAACTGGCCCTGCTGTGGGCCGAGGAAGCCTGCGGCGGCGCCTTCCTGCCCATGGGAGCGGAAGAGGTCCGCGTGCACGTGTGCGGCCCGTCGAAGGAGCCGGCGTCGTGTGTGGTGCTCGCCCGGGAGGCGGATCCGCTGCGCCCCCTGTGCGATCTGGCGCTGCTGGACCGTGAGGGCACGCCGCTCGTGGAGCTGCTGGGGCTGAGCCTGGTACGCCGTCCCGACACGGCCGCCATACCCGCCACGCCCGTCACGACCGCCACGGCGGGGGCCGTACCGCAGAACGCGGAAGGCAGGAACTGAAGGCATGGACTTCGAACCGATCGCCGTCGTCGGACGCGGCTGCGTGCTGCCCGGCGCGCTGGACCCCGAGCAGCTCTGGCAGAACATCCTGGCCCGCGAGGTGAGTCTCGGGCCGGTGCCGGAGGGACGGTGGAGGCTTCGCCCGCACTGGGCCATGGGCCGGCCCGCGGACGCCGTCGACCGCACATGGAGCGATGTCGGCGGCTACGTGCGGAACTCCGCCGCAGCCGACTTCGCCGAGGAGTTCGCACGTCTCGGACGCCTTGCGCCCTCGCCGGACACCGCCGACCTCGACCCGCTCTTCCCGTGGACGCTGCGCGGGGTGGGAGCCGCCCTGAGCGAGGCCGGCCAGGAGCGGCTGCTGGACCGGGCGGGACTGATCATGGGCAATCTGTCCTACCCCTCGACGGGTCTGGCCCGCTACGCCGAGGAGGTCTGGCGGGGCTCCGAGGGCCGCGGGACCCACCCGTACAACCGGTTCGTGTCGGGGCTTCCGGCGCATCTGGCGGCCCGGGCGTTCGGGCTGGGGCTCGGCGGGCTGTCGCTGGACGCCGCCTGCGCGTCCTCGCTGTACGCCGTGGCCCTGGCCTGCCGGCGGCTGCGGGACCGGCAGGCCGATCTGATGGTGGCCGGCGGGGTCAACCGAGCGGACGACCTCTTCCTCCACGTCAGTTTCTGCAGCCTGTCCGCGATGAGCCGCACCGGGCGCAGCCGCCCTTTCCAACAGGGCGCCGACGGGCTGGTGCCCGCCGAGGGAGCCGCGTTCGTGGCTCTGATGCGGCTGGACGACGCCATGGCCGCCGATGCGCGGATCCTGGGAGTGATCCGCGGCGTGGGTCTGTCCAACGACGGGCGGGGCCAAGGGCTGCTCGTGCCGTCCGAGGAGGGCCAGCGGCGGGCCATGGAGCAGGCCTACCGGGAGGCGGGAGTGTCCCCCGAGAGCGTGGGCCTGCTCGAATGCCATGCGACGGGCACCGCCTTGGGCGACACGGTGGAGGTCCGCAGCAGCGGCCGGGTCTTCGCCGACGCGGACGATCTGCCGGTGGGGTCGGTCAAGTCCAACCTCGGCCATGCGATCACCGCCGCCGGCGCGGCCGGACTGCTCAAGGTGCTCGCCGCCCTGGACAGCGGCGTCCGCCCCGCCACGCTGGGCATCGACGAACCGCTGGCGGACCTGGCAGCGACGCCCCTGCGCCCGCTGCGGGAGACGGAGGAGTGGACCGGACCGCGGCGCGCCGCCGTCAGCGCATTCGGCTTCGGCGGCAACAACGCGCATGTGATCGTGGACGCCTGGACCGGCGACAGCACCCGCACCGTGGCACCGCCCATGCCGCCCGTGCCCTCCGCCCCGCCGCGGCCCGAGACGGAGCCGCCGATCGCGATCGTCGCCGTCGGAGCACGGGTCGCCGACGGGGTCGGCGCCGCGGACCTGGGCCGGACCCTGATGCGGGGCACGCCCCGCTCCGGCCGGCGCTCCACGATCGACGTGGCGCTGGACGGTCTGCGCTTCCCGCCGCTCGACCTGCACGACACCCATGCCCAGCAGTTGCTGGTGCTCGAGGCGGCGCGGGAGGCCGCCGCCATGACCGTTCTGCCACGTGAGCGCACCATGGTGCTCGTCGGCATGGGCTGTGACCCGGAGGCGGCCCGCCACATCGCTCGCTGGCGGGTCCCGGAATGGCTGCTCGGGCCGGGGGAGGCGGAGGCCGACCGGGGCCGTACGGAGCGACTGCGCGACGCGGTACGGCCGGCGCAGACGGCGGCCGCCGTGATCGGGGCGATGCCCAATGTCGTCGCCAACCGGATCAACTCGCAACTCGACCTGGCCGGAGCCAGCTTCACCGTGAGCGCCGAGGAGGCGTCCGGCGTGGCCGCCCTGGAGACCGGGGCACGAGCACTGCGTGCGGGGGACGCCGACGCCGTCCTGGTGGGGGCGGTCGACCTGTCGTGCGAGCCGGTGCACCGGGCGGCGCTCTCGGAGCTGGGGCGCGACACCGAGCCTGGTGATGCGGCCGTCGTCCTCGTGCTCAAGCGGCTTGCGGACGCCCGCGCGGTGGGGGACACCGTTCTGGCGGTGCTGGAAGGAGACGGCGCCGGACCCGTCGGCCTCACGGTGGGCGACCCGCTGCCGGACGCCGACGGTGCGGACGCGCCGGACGACCGATTCGACCCGTGCGCACTGTACGGCCGGGCGCATGCCGCCAGCGGCCTGCTGTCGGTGGCGGTCACCGCGCTGGCCCTACGTCATCGGGCACGCCCCCGGAGCGGCGCGGCGGCGACGCCGGCGCTGGACGACGTGCAGGGCGCGGCCGCCTGCGTGCCGTTGGCCGGCGCACCCACCACGATCCGGCTGCGCGCCGGGGACGTCGCGCCCTTCGTCGACGAGCCGCTGCCCCGTCTGCACGTGTATTCCGGGCGGGACCGCGCCGAGGTGCTGTCCGCCTTGGCGGCGGGCCGGGAGTCCGATGAGGGACCGGCACGGCTGGTGCTGTGCGCGGCCGACGCGGCGGAACACGCGGATCTCACGGAGCGTTCCCGCCGATGGCTTCTCGGCCAGGGGGTGCGGCCCGCGGACGCCGCCTTCCAGGAGCGGCCGGTGGAGGGCGAGATCGCCTTCGTGTACTCCGGCGGTTCGATGGCCCACCGCGGCATGGGCCGGGAGGCGATGCTCGCCTTCCCCGCACAGCTGGACGCCGTCCGCGAGCGCTCGGGCGATCTGCGGGCCGTCGTCGGCTGGGCCTTCGCCTCCGAGGACGCCGGTCCGCCCCACCCGCTCGACCAGATCGGCGGCGCCTCCGTCCTGGGCCAGCTGCACACCCGCATCACCCAGGACGTGCTGGGCCTGCGTCCGCAGGCGGCGCTCGGCTACTCGTCGGGCGAATCCGTCGCCCTGGCCGCACTCGGGGCCTGGCGGGATGTCTCCCCGCTGCTGACCGAGGCCCGCGGCTCGCAGCTCTTCACCCGTCTGGTCGCCGGTGATCTGGAGGCGCCGCGCCGGGCGTGGCGGCGGCTGGGTCTGGAGTCCCGCACATGGGCCAGCCATGTGGCGGAGGCCTCGCCGGAACGGGTACGGGCTGCGCTGGCCGGCGAACCGGCCGTGCATCTCATGGTGGTCAACGCTCCGGACTCCTGCGTGTTCGGCGGCGCGCAGGAAGCCTGCGAGCGCGTGCTGAAGCGGCTTTCGGGCGTGCCCACGTTGGCCATCGGATACCAGATCGCGGCCCACGTCCCCGAGGTGGAGGAGGTGCGCCAGGAGTGGCGGGACCTCCATCACCTGCCCACGCATCCGGTGCCCGGCGTGCGGTTCTACACCTGCTCCTCCGGGGAGTGGTACAGCCCGACCGCCGACACGGCCGCGGACGCGGTGACCGCGCAGGGGCTCGGGAGCATCGACTTCGCCCGCACCGTCCAGCAGGCCTGGGACGACGGCGTGCGGATCTTCGTCGAGCACGGTCCCCGCAACCAGTGCTCCGGCTGGATCGGCCGCACCCTCGGCTCCCGCGAGCACCTCGCGGTCGCGATGGACGCCCCGGAAGGGCGGGGAATCCGCCGGCTCTTCCACGTGGCCGCCGAGCTGACGGCGGCAGGGGTGCGTGTCGACGCCGACGCGCTGTACGACTGTCTCGCCGCGGGCGGCCGGCTTGAGGCGACCCCCGCCCGACGGCAGCTGACGTTGCCCGCGCATCCGCCGGAGATCCGGCTGCCCCTACCGGCGCCCTTCACGGAGGCGCAGACTCCCGAACCTGGCCTGCCGCTGCGTACGGAGGCGACAGCTCCCGCGCCCGGTCCGTCGCTGTCCGCGGAGGTGATGGCTCCGGCTCCTGGTCTGCCGCTGCCCGCAGAGGTGATGGCTCCGGCTCCTGGCTGGTCGTTGCCCACCGAGGTGACGGCTCCGGCTGCTGGTTGGTCGGCGTCCGCGGAGGCGGCTCCCGCTCCCGGTCTGCCGTTGCACACCGACGTGCTGGCTCCCGCTCCCGGTCTGCCGTTGTCCGCGGAGGTGATGGCTCCCGCTCCCGGCTTGGCGCTGCCCGGCAGGGCGGAGGCGGTCGCGCCGCTGCCCCCGGCCCGCGGCAGTCACGGCGGCGCCGAAGCCGCTCCGCAGCACGTGGTCCCGGTCTCCACGCAGGCCGTGCCCCCGGCTGCCGTGGCGTCTCTCCCGCCCACCGTCGGCACGGTGACCGGGCAACGCACCGGTGTCGCCGGTCCGGACCTCACGGCGGTGGTCGCGACCCACGTGGCCTCGGTCGCCCGGGCCCACCGACAGTTCCTCGCCACCCAGACCTGGATCCACACCACGTATCTGGCCTCCCTGCAACAGGCGGCGGACCTCGCGACGCGGGCCGGTGCGTCTTCGCCGACGGCGCCGCGCCTGTCCGCCCCTCCCGCGAGCGTCGTACCGACCGCAGGCATGGCGCCGACGGCCGAAGCGCCCCCGCCCGGGACGTCGACGGCGCCTGCCTTTGAGGCGACGCCTCCCGCCCCCGCCCCGCCCGCGGCAGCGCCCGCCGCGCCCCTGCCAGGCCCGGCGGCTCCAGCCGGACGGGATGCGGCATCGGCGGACCGGTCCCGCACGCCGACGGGGCCGTCCTTCACCAGGGCCCAACTGGAGCGCCTGGCCGTCGGCCGGGGCGTGCATCGGTTGCCGTCGCATCGGAGGTGATGCGTGGACCTGCAGGTTC
>NZ_JBEPBI010000390.1:0-5029 GCF_040299045.1 Streptomyces sp. NPDC001027 | reverse complement strand
ACCTCGCCCGCGCGGTCTCCTGCAGCCCGCGGGCCGCCCGTGAGGTTGAGTCGGCGGTGAACTCCGCGGCCGGCGCCGCGCGAGTGGAGAACCACGTCGCCCTCGCCGCCGCCCGCACCGCCCTGCTCGGCGCCGTGCACGACGCCCTCGTCGTGAGCGCCGACGAACTGAGCGGCCGGCTTCGCGAGGAGCCGGCCCCCGCGGCCGCCGGCCCGCGCACGACGGTGAACCTGCTGGCGGCGGCCCGCGCCTGGCTCGCGGACCTCGCCCGCACCGGCTGGCTGGGCATCGACCACGAGCTGGCCGGCGGAGCCGCCCCGATCGTCTCCGCCATGCTGCCGGAACCCGGTCTGCGCCGACTGGCCACCCTGCTCGACGGATTCGCCGCCGAACTCGCCGCATCCTGCCCCGGCGCCGCTCTGGAGCGCGTCCCGGAACGCCGGTGGGCCGACCTGTGGTCCCGCGCCCTGCTGCTCACCGTTCCCGGCGCGGCCGACACCCCTGTGGCCGGCGCCGTCACCGGCCGGCTCCTGCCGCTCGGCGTCGACCTCCACGAACACGCCACCGCCGCACAGGCCCAGGTCCACGCGGTCTTCGAACCGGCCGACGGCAGCGCGCCGCGGCTGGTCCGCGCAAGCGTCAGCGCGCCGAAGCCGGACACCGTGGTCGCGGCCGGCGTCTGGCAACTGCTGCGGCCGCACCTCTCGCTGCTCGCCGCCCTCGGCGAGGGCCGTTCGATGGAACTCGACGCCATGCCTCTCACCGAGGAGGGCGACCTCCTCTGGGACGACGCCCGGGCCCACCCCGGCGACCCCGCCGACGCCCTCGCCACCGCGCGGGTCGTCCTGCCGGCCGCCGTCGCGCCGCCCACCGCGCCCCTGAACCGCCATCCCGCGCGCCTCGCCGAGCCCGTCTTCCTGGAGGGCTACGACCGGCGGCAGGAGGGCGACGTCCTCACCTTCACCGTCGCCGGCCGCGAGCTTCTGGTCGACACCGACCGCATCCCGGCCGCCGGACCGCTCACGCCCGAGGCCGTCGCCGACTCCCGCGCCTGTGTGGGCCTGCTCCGCTGGGACGACGGGGGCCTGCGTCTTCAGCCGCTCGCCGTCGAGACCACCGTGCGCAGGAAGGCCGTCGCCCTGCACGCGGGCGGGTGGGCCGGCGGCACCGCCGACAAGGCCGGCGCCCGGGCCGAGAAGGCCGCCACCGACGCCGTGACGGTCCTGCGCGAACGGGCGGGAAGGCTGCTGCGGAAATGAGCGACGACATGCTGCATTCGGATCCCGGGGCTCCCACGACGCCCGCCGTCTCCGCCGACCCTGCGGTCCCGGCCGTCCCCCACGACAACCGCCGGCAGGTTCTCTACTGGCGGCTGCTGGCCCGGCTCTTCGACTCCGAGGAGCAGATCGCCCTGGAGTCGGCGAGCCTCGCCGTCGTCGAGGACATCGGGCTGCCGGCCGCCCTGCTGGACCCGCAGTCCTCCGTTGACTCCCTCGTGCAGCGCCACCCGGAACTCGCGGCGGAATTCGACGGATTGATGGTTCCCGAAGCCGAAGCCGGAGCCGAGGCGGAACCCGGAGCCGGAGCCGGAGCCGGAGCCTCCGGCGACGGCGGCCGTGACCGTGCCGACGAGGTGCGGCGGGCCGCGCTCGTGTCCAAGGTGCTGCTGAACGTCTTCGCCACGGGCGCCGGAGCCGTCAGCGCCGAGCAGCTGTCCCGGTGGCAGAGTGACGCCGGGTGGCTGGAGCGGGCCCTCGGATGCCGCCCGGGCGAGCTGCGCGGCGGCCGGGGTCCGGCCGCCGGCGCGGGCGGCCCCGCCCCGGGGATCGGCCCCGAACTGGCCGGCGTGGAAGCCGACCTGGTGCAGCGCATGCACCTGCGCGAAGTGCTCGCCGACCCTGCACTGGCCGCACGGCTCACCCCGAGCATGTCGCTCGTCGAGCAACTGCTCCGCGACAAGAACAACCTCTCCGGCGTCGCCCTGGCCAACGCCAAGGCGCTCATCCGCCGCTTCGTCGACGAGGTCGCCGACGTGCTGCGCACCCAGGTGGAGAAGGCCACCGTGGGCGCGATCGACCGTTCGGTGCCGCCCAAGCGCGTGTACCGCAACCTCGACCTCGACCGGACCGTCTGGAAGAACCTCACCAACTACAGCCCCGAAGAGGAACGCCTCTACGTCGACCGCCTCTACTACCGGCACACCGCCCGCAGAACGACCCCGCAGCGGCTCATCGTGGTCGTGGACCAGTCCGGCTCGATGCTCGACTCCATGGTCAACTGCACCATCCTCGCGTCGATCTTCGCCGGACTGCCCAAGGTCGACGTGCACCTGATCGCCTACGACACCCGGGCGCTCGACCTCACTCCCTGGGTGCGTGAGCCGTTCGAGGTGCTGCTGCGCACCAAGCTCGGCGGCGGGAACGACGGACCGGTCGCCATGGCCATGGCCCGTCCGAAGATCGCCGAGCCCAAGAACACCGCCATGGTGTGGATCTCGGACTTCTACGAGTTCGACCGCTCCCAGCCCCTGTTCGAGGGCATCGAGGAAGTCCACCGATCCGGCGTCAAGTTCATCCCCGTCGGCTCGGTCACCAGCTTCGGCCGGCAAGAGGTCAACCCCTGGTTCCGGGAACGGTTCAAGGCGCTCGGCACACCCGTGATCTCGGGCCGCATCGACAAGCTCGTCCACGAGCTGAAGACGTTCCTCACCTGACCCGCACCCCTCCTTTCGAAAGGCCCCCGATGACCGACCTGCTGCGCGCCCCCGCCGAACTCAAGTACGCCGAGGAACTCGACTGGCTGGAGTCGATCGACGACAACCCCAAGCCGTTCTCCTGGCGGCTCTCGCCGAAGATGGTCCGGCTGTTCGTCCTCGGCTCCGAGCGCGCCGACGGCCTCGACCGGGAGATCGCCCCGAAGTGGTTCGGCGACCGCAGCTTCGTCGAGCGCTCCATCGTCACCCTCGCCTCCGACCGCGGCCTGCTGCTCATCGGCGACCCCGGCACCGGCAAGAGCTGGCTGGCCGAACTGCTGTCGGCCGCGATCTCCCGCAACTCCACCCTGGTCGTGCAGGGCACCGCCGGCACCACCGAGGACCACATCAAGTACTCGTGGAACGTCTCCATGGTCATCGCCAAGGGCCAGTCGAGGGAGTCGATGATCCCCTCGCCGATCATGACCGCCATGGAGACCGGCGCCATCGGCCGCTTCGAGGAGCTCACCCGCTCCACCAGCGACGTCCAGGACGCGCTGATCTCGATCCTCTCCGAGAAGTACATCTCCGTCCCGGAACTGGGCAGCGACCGGGACAGCGACAACATCGTGTTCGCCAAGCCCGGCTTCTCCGTCATCGCCACCGCCAACAGCCGCGACCGCGGCGTCAACGACCTCTCCTCAGCGCTCAAGCGCCGCTTCAACTTCGTCCGCATCCCCGTCGTCACCAACAAGAAGAGCGAGGCGGAGATCGTCCGCTTCCGCACCGAGGAACTGCTGCGCCGCCACCGCATCGAGCTGGACGTCCCGCCGACCCTGCTCGACGTGCTGCTGCAGAGCTTCGCCGACCTGCGGGCCTCCTCGGCGGCCGCCGGCAGCGACGACGAGAAGCTGGAGTCCGCCCTGTCCACCGCCGAGCAGATCGGCGTCCTGGAGGACGCGGTCCTGCACAGCGACTTCTTCGGCGAGCGCGCCCTCACCGCCCGCACCCTCGCCTCCTCCCTCGTCGGCTCGCTGGCCCGGCGCGCACCCGAGGACCTCGCCATCCTCAACAAGTACCTGCACGGCGTCGTCGAACCGCGCAGCAAGGAAGAGGGCGGCTGCTGGCCGGAGTTCCTCGAAGGCGGCCGCGACGCCATCGCGACCCTGTCATGAGCGGCGCCTTCGACGCGCTGCGCGGTCAACTGCACGACGCCGCCACGGCGTTCGCCGACGGACCCGGAGCCCTGGAGGGCATCCTGCGGGGCATCGTCGACGACGTCGAGCGGGCCGTGCGCGAGCCGCTGGAGATCTTCCCCGTCTGCCACCACTCGCCGGCGTCGGCGATCGCCATGGCGCGCCGACTGCGCGAGAGGCAGCCGAAGGTCGTCTACCTCGAGCTGTGCGAGGACATGGCGCCGCTCCTCACCGAGCTGCGCAACTGCCGGCTGCCGGTGGCGGTGCAGTCGTTCGCCACCGAGCTCGAGGGCTTCCCCGCCGACTGGTCGCCGCTGTCGGTGGTCGCGCCGGTCACCGAGGCCTCGGCCGAGTACCAGGCCATCGCCTACGCGCTCGACACGCCGGGCGTCGAACTGGTCCTCGTCGACCGTTCCTCGGACCACGTCTTCCAGTGGGAGACCGACCCAGGCGCCGACCCCCTGGCCGAGGGCGGCGCCGACGTGCCCGAGGCGCAGGAGGAGGCGGCCCTGCACGGCGACGCCGTCGGCGTGGAGATCGGCGACCTGCGCCCGCGGTTCGCCGAGCTGGAGCAGCACCTGCTGCGTCACGGCCGGGTGCGGCACTGGTCGGAGTGGTGGCACCAGTACGTGGAGCTGCCCCTCGGCGACAGTGACCACGACACCTACCGTCAGGTGATGCTGCTCATCGGCAGCCTCTTCCGCCGCCTCGCCCCCGGCGACCCCGGGAAGGTGCGGGTCGACGAGGACCGCGAACGGTACATGTGGACGAGGATGCGCGAGCATCTGACCGCCACCGGCGCCGACCCCGCCGACTGCCTCTACGTCTGCGGCGCCTTCCACGCCGCCAGCCGGGTCGCGGAGTTCGGCGTGCACGGCAGCGACGGCTTCGTCATCAGCCCGCCGAGCGGCACCCGGTGGCGGCACGGGCTCATCCCCTCCAGCCACGCGGCGATAGAGGCGCAGTTCGGGCTCGCGGCGGGCTCGGTGTCCATCGCGGCGGCGGAATGGGCGAAGAACGTCCGGCGCACCGGCGTCCGCCCGTACCGCCTGGAGGGCCAGGCGGGCACGAAGAAGACCACGAAGACCACCACGAAGCCGAAGAAGGCCCTGCCCGCCGCCGCCCCGGCGCCGGCGGCCCC
>NZ_JBEPBI010000389.1:0-5036 GCF_040299045.1 Streptomyces sp. NPDC001027 | reverse complement strand
GTCGTCGCCATCGTCGACGCCGACACCGGCGCCCTCGCCGAGGCTCCCGACTTCCTGGCCCGCGGCTTCGTCCATGACGACGCGACGTTCGAGCCGGTCATTCCCGTCATCGAGAAGACGCTGGCCAACGCAGCACAGGAAGGCGTCGGCGACGCCCACCAGCTCGAACAGCTCATCGCCCGCGCGGTGGCCAACTGGGCCTTCCGCACGCACCGGCGCAGGCCGCTGATCATCCCCGTGATCATCGACGCCTGACCGGCCCAAGGCTCCACCACTCCCCCGCTCCCTCGCCGGAGCGGGGGCGTCCGCCGCCCCGGCTCACACACGAAAGGTGAACGGATGGGCCTGCGCTTCGAGGAGATCGACTGGCAGCCGACGCCCCTCGGCGAGATCAGTCTGCGGCGCCGGCGCCACCCGGTCTCGGGCGAGGACGTGTACGAGGTGAAGCTCGGCGACGAGTTCCTGATGTCCAGCCTCTTCACCGCCGGCGAGATCGCGCTCACGGAACTCGCACTGGCCGAGCTGCCGGACGCCGAGGGGACCGCACTGGACGTCGCGGTCGGCGGACTCGGGCTCGGCTACACCGCCCAGGCGGCCCTGGACGACCCCCGTGTGCGCTCACTGACCGTCGTCGAAGCGCTCGCCGAGGTCATCGACTGGCACCGGCGGCGCCTGGTGCCCCTCGGCGCCCGGCTGACCTCCGACGCCCGCTGCCGGCTGACACACGGCGACTTCTTCGCGCTGGCCGCCGACCCTCACGGCCTGGACCCCGAAGCCCCGGGTCGTCGCTTCGACGCCGTCCTGCTGGACGTCGACCACTCGCCGCGTCATGTGCTCCACCCACGCCATGCGGCTCTCTACCGTCCGGCCGGGCTCCGCGCCCTCGCCGAACACCTGCGTCCCGGCGGGGTGTTCGCCCTGTGGTCGAACGATCCGCCCGACGAGCAGTTCCTGTCGGCGCTCTCGGAGGTCTTCGCCCACACGTCGGCCCAGGTCGTGGACTTCGACAACGCCTTGCAGAACGGCACGTCGACGAACACGGTCTACGTGGCCCGTACCGCGCCCGACTCGGCGACCTCCAGCAAGGTCTCTTCCGGATAATCCGTCTCGGACCCAGTTGCCCTACCCTGGCAGGCATGACCGCCATGGCGCCCGCACGCACCGAACCGGACCTGTCGTTCCTCCTCGACCGCACCAGCCACATCCTGCGCAGCAGGATGTCCGCCGCCCTCGCGGAGATCGGCCTGACGTCGCGCATGCACTGCGTCCTCGTCCATGCCCTCGAGGAGGAGCGCACCCAGGTCCAACTCGCCGAGCTCGGCGACATGGACAAGACGACGATGGTGGTGACGGTGGACGCCCTGGAGGCGGCGGGGCTGGCCGAGCGCCGCCCTTCCCGCACCGACCGGCGGGCCCGGATCATCGCCGTCACCGACGAGGGCGCGCGCGTCGCCGGGCAGAGCCAGGAGATCGTCGACCGGGTGCACCGAGACGCCTTGGCCGCGCTGCCCGAAGGGGACAGGACCGTCCTGCTGCGCACCCTGGAGCACCTGGTCGCCGACGATCTGGCGCATCCCGTCGAGGCCCCTCGCGCCGCCCGGCGGGCACGCCAGACGAGGTGAGCCGGCCGACGAGGCCAACTTAAGACCGAAGCAAATAGTCTTCAACAAAACTATCTGCTACGGTCTCTCCTGTCGTCCCGACCGACCGACAGGAGGCCTCCCGTGCCCACCGCAGTCAGCCCCGCCCGCTTACCCGCCGCAGCCCGCACACGTCGGCTCGCGCTCGTCGTCGTCGCCGCCGGAATGCTGATGATCGTCCTGGACGGCTCCATCGTCACCGTGGCGATGCCTGCCATCCAGGACGACCTGGGGTTCACCCCTGCCGGACTCAGCTGGGTCGTCAACGCCTACCTCATCGCGTTCGGCAGCCTCCTCCTGCTGGCCGGCCGGGTCGGCGACCTGATCGGCCGCAGGCGCATGTTCCTGGCCGGCGTCACCGTCTTCACCGCCGCCTCGCTGCTGGCCGGCGCGGCCACCTCGTCCGCGGCGCTGATCGCCGCCCGCTTCCTCCAGGGCATCGGCAGCGCCATGGCCTCCGCCGTCGGCCTCGGCATCCTCGTCACGCTGTTCACCGAGCCGCAGGAGCGCGCCAGGGCCATCGCCGTCTTCAGTTTCACCGGCGCGGCCGGCGCATCCATCGGTCAGGTCCTCGGCGGCGTGCTCACCGACGCGCTCGACTGGCACTGGATCTTCTTCATCAACCTGCCGATCGGCGTCGCCGTCCTCGCGACCGCCGTACGCGTGCTGCCCCGCGACGTGGGCCTGGGCCTCGAAGCCGGCGCCGACGCGTTGGGCGCGGCCCTGGTCACCGCCGGCCTGATGCTCGGCATCTACACCGTCGTCAAGGTCGAGGAGCACGGCTGGTCGTCGGGGCGCACCCTGGGCACGGGCGCCCTCGCCGCCGTTCTGCTCACCGCCTTCCTCGTCCGTCAGGCCACCGCCGAGAACCCCCTGACGCCACTGCGGATCTTCCGCTCGCGCAGCGTCCTGGCCGCCAACCTGATCCAGGTCCTGATGGTCGCCGCGCTCTTCTCCTTCCAGATCCTCGTCGCCCTCTACCTCCAGCAGGTGCTCGGATACGGCGCCGCCGAGACCGGCCTCGCGATGCTCCCGGCGGCCGCCGTCATCGGCGCCGTCTCACTGGGGGTCTCCGCCCGTCTGAGCGCCCGGTTCGGCGAGCGCGACGTCCTGCTGGCGGGCATCGTCGCCCTCATCGGCGTCCTCGCCCTCCTCAGCCGCCTTCCCGTACAGGCCGGTTACGCCGTCGACCTCCTGCCCGCCATGCTGCTCGCCGCGGGCTTCGGCCTCGCACTGCCGGCGTTGACCGCGCTGGCCATGTCCGGAGCCGACGAGGAGGACGCCGGTCTCGCGTCCGGCCTCTTCAACACCACCCAGCAGATCGGCATGGCGCTCGGCGTCGCGGTCCTGTCGACCCTCGCCGCCTCCCGCACCCGGAGCCTCGCCGCGGGCGGGCGCACCACGGCCGAAGCGCTGACCGGCGGATACCGGCTCGCCTTCGCGGTGGGAGCGGGCCTCCTCGTCGTCGCCTTCGCCCTCGCGCTCACGATGCTGCGCCGCCCAGGACGCCGGGCCGTCGCGGGGTCGTCAGTCGGCACACCGACTCCGGCCCGCGCGACAAAGGCCTGACACACACCCGTCACCGCACACCTCCCCCGAAAGGCTGATCCCATGAGCGACCGCGCCACCCCCGAGATCACCGCCGGCGTCACCGACACGAGCAGCGACACGGGCACCGAGAACGACGGCCCCGCCCCTCGCGCGCTCTCCGACCAGGAGCTCTCACGTCTGCTGGAGCAGCAGCAGTTCGGAGTGCTCGCGAGCGTCAGGAGCACCGGTCACCCGCATCTGTCGACCGTCCTGTACGACTGGGACGCCGAGGAGCGCACACTGCGCGTCTCCTCCACCGCCGACCGGCTCAAGGTCCGCCAACTGCGCCGGGACCCGCACGCCTCCCTGCATGTGAGCGGCCCGGACGTCTGGTCGTTCGCCGTGGCGGAGGGCGAGGCCCGGATCGTCGACCCCGCCGAGGAGGCGGCCCCCGGCGAGCAGCTCCCCGACCGGCGCGTGACCATCGCGATCAAGGTGTCCCGCCTCTACGGGACCGCCCTCGACTTCCCCGCCCAGACGTGACCGACGCCGACCGGGTCCGAGTGGTGTACCGCATGGAGATCACCGACCCCGGAGCCGCCGAGGCAGGCGCCCACATCGGGCCCGGGATCACCGCCGACTGGCCCGACACCATGGCCTCGCTGGTCGAACTGGCGCTGCGCTGATGCCCCTCGCCCCCGAGGACAGCCCGGGACTGCTGCTCTGGCACGCCACACTGCGCTGGCAGCGCGACATCGCCGCAGCGCTGGCCCCCCTCGAGCTCACCCATGTCCAGTTCGTGTTGCTCGCCTGCACCTGGTGGCTCAACTCCCAGGGTGAGCACCCCAACCAGCTGGCCGTGGCCCGGCAGGCGGGCACCGACGTCAAGATGACCTCCCAGGTCCTGCGCACCCTGGAGGTCAAGGGGCTCATCGAGCGCGAGACCGACCCCGCCGACACGCGCGCCAAGCGACTGCGCGTCACCGACGTCGGCGCCGAGCTGGCCCCCCGCGCGATCGCAGCCGTCGAGCTGGCCGACGCCCGGTTCTTCGAGCCGGTGCCCGTCGCCGACGCGGTGTCACTCCTTCGCCGGCTGGCCCGTCCGCATCCCTGAAACCGGCGCCGAATCACCGCGGGACGCCGGACCCGGTCCGGTCCGGTACTCGGCGTTCCCGGTACGCCGTCGACGTGCTGCCACCTGCTGTCGGGGTCCCATGAGTCGAAGCCCCGACAGCAGGTTCAGCCGTGAGCTGCGCCCTCTTCGCACCGACGGATCACGGGAACGAGGTCACCTTCGAACTGGCTGAGCGGGAGCGAGGTCGCGGCGCTGGCCGGCCAGGACACACCGCGGGCGTCGGTGCGCTTCGCCGGGACGAAGACCTTGAAGTCGCCTCCGTCGAGGTGCAGGAACGGCTTCTCGCGCGAGATGGGGGTGGTGTCCAGCGTGGTGTACGGGCCGGTGTCGAAGTCGGTCGCCGGAGCGCCCTGGACACCGGTGAACGTCATGTTCCACACCCCGTTGGTCCAGCCGCCCACCGAGCTGTCACGGGTGTACCACTGCTGCTGCGAGTACGGAGCGACGGCGCCGTCGATCCTGGAGTCGGCGATGTAGCCGCCGGACACCCATCCGTAGCCGTTGGGCGCGAGGTTGAGGCCGCCCTTGACGTGGATGCGACGGAACGGGGCGGCCTGGGCGACGGCCCAGCGGTCGGCGCCGTTGGACGGTGTGATCGCCAGGTTCTCCGCCGAACGCCAGAAGTTCTGCGTGGCGTTGCCGTTGAACCAGCCCGCGTCCGCGCATGGTGCGTCTCACCCCCGCCGCGGAGCGGTCATTCGTGCTCCGTCACGACCTTGTGCGCCTCGTGG
>NZ_JBEPBI010000388.1:0-5038 GCF_040299045.1 Streptomyces sp. NPDC001027 | reverse complement strand
CGGCTGGCTGCCGGGACGGCGTCGCCCGAGGGCGCTGCGGCCGCCGCCGATCTGGCCCACTTCGCAGGCGCGGGCGTGACCCTCTTCGTTCAACGCGACCTGGACTGAACGACTGCCCTGTCCTGAGCGACGGCAGATCACCGCCTTCACCACAGCACTGCACACCGCACCGGCCTGGTCCGTTCGGCGACCACGCCCGAACGTCATTGACGTCACCGCACACTGCATGATCGGGAGTCCGCATGACCATCACGCCACCGACCATCGTCACCGGACCGCGCTCGAACCTCGATGTGTACGCCGATGACGTCCTGCTCGACCCCTGGGTGACCTACCGCGAACTCCGCGACCTCGGACCGGTCGCCTACCTCGACCGATATCACATGTACGCAGCCACACGGCACGCCTCCGTCTCGCACATCCTGCGGACTCCCGAGGTCTTCCCCTCTGCCGAGGGCGTGATGATGAACGACGAGATGAACAAGGTGCTGCGGGGCAACACCCTGTGCAGTGACGGCGCCGATCACGACGCCTCCCGCAGCATCGTCGTGCGCCCGCTCACCCCGAAGGCGCTCCGACCGCTCGAGCAACAGATCCGTGACGAAGCCCGTGCCCTGGTCGACCGCGTCGTCGCCAACGGCTCGTTCGACGCGGTGACGCAGTTGGCGCACCACCTGCCGGTGACGATCGTGTCGAACCTCGTGGGCCTGCCCGAGGAGGGCCGCGAGCGGATGCTGGTGTGGGCATCGGAGATGTTCAACTGTTTCGGGCCCATGAACGAGCGCACCAGGGCGTCGTTCACGGTGCTCGGCGAGATGATGCACTACGCCACCACTCAGGCGGTCCCCGGCAAGCTCAAGCCCGGGAGTTGGGCTGAGGCGATCCACGATGCCGCCGCGCAGGGGAAAGTGGCGCCCGAGAAGTGCCCGGTGATGATGATCGACTACATGGGTCCGAGTCTGGACACCACGATCTTCGCCATCACCAGCGCTGTCTGGCTGTTCGCACGCAACCCCGACCAGTGGGACCTGGTCCGCGAAGACCCGAGGTTGGTCCCCTCTGCGATCAACGAGGTGCTCCGGATGGAGGCGCCGATCCAGGACTTCTCGCGGTACGTCGCGGTCGACCACGAGATCGACGGGGTGCTCCTGCCTGCAGGGTCTCGGGTGATCACCTACTACGGCGCGGCGAATCGCGACGAGCGGCACTATCCAGACCCTGACCGCTTCGACGTACGTCGCAACCCGACGGACCACCTCGGCTTCGGCGCGGGCCCGCACGCCTGCGTGGGCATGAACCTGGCCCGACTCGAGATGAAGGCGCTGTTCGAGGCACTGGCCGCGAAGGTGACCCGCTTCCATGTGGACGCCGAGGAGCGGGCGTTGCACAACATACTCCGCGGCTTTACCAGACTCGACGTCTCCGTCGACGTCTCCGCCTGACCGAACAGACGTGTCATCACAAGGAGTTCCTGTGCCCACCATCACCTATCTGGTCAGCGAAGTGAGCGTTGCTGTGGATGCCGCGGTCGGTGCCAGCGTCATGCAGGCCGCGCTGGCGAACAACGTCGACGGCATCGTCGCCGAGTGCGGTGGCAACGCCATGTGCGCCACCTGCCATGTGTACGTCGAGCAGGGGCCGGTCGACTCGCTGCCGCCGGTCTCGGTCGCTGAGGAGGGGATGCTTGACTGCACGGTCGCCCCGCGGGCGAAGAACAGCCGGCTCTCGTGTCAGCTCCCCGTCACCGATGCTCTCGACGGTTTGGTCGTCCGCGTGGCGGATGAGCAGGTATGACAGTGAGCGTCACGTCTTTCCGAGCGGCCGACGGCCAGACGGTCGTGGTCGTCGGCGCCGGGCAGGGGGGATTCCAGGCCGCCTGCTCGCTGCGAGACGCCGGCCACACCGGCCGTATCGTCGTGGTCGGCGACGAACCCGGCTTGCCTTACCAACGCCCACCGCTGTCGAAGGCGTACCTCCGCGACCCGCACACCCCGGTGCTGCTGCGCGGTGAGGACTTCTTCACCGCCAAGCGAATCGACCTTCGCGACGGCACGCGAGTCCGCGCGATCCACCGGTCCGACCACACGGTCGAGCTGGCCGACGGCGAGCTGCTCGCCTACGACCAGCTCGTGATCGCCACGGGGGCAAGGCCGCGCCACTTGCCCGTACCCGGTGCCGGTCTGGACGGTGTCATGGAGCTGCGCACCCTGCCGGACGCCGAGGCCTTCCGTGCCCGGCTGGCCGGCTCACGTGACGTCGTGGTGGTGGGCGGAGGATTCGTCGGGATGGAGATCGCAGCCACGGTCAGTGCTGAAGGGCACCGGGTGGCGGTGGTGGAGAGCCTCGACCGCCCGATGGCTCGCGCCGTCTCGCCCGAGGTGTCGATCCATCTGGCCCAGGTGCACCGAAAGCATGGCGTGCAGGTTCTCATGGGCCGCGCCGTCGAGTCCGTGGCGGACGACGGGGCGGGCGGCGTGTCGGCGGTTGTCCTCAGGGACGGCACTCGGCTGTCGGCCGACGTGGTCCTCGTAGGCATCGGCGCGGTGCCGAACTCCGAGTTGGCCCGTGACGCAGGTCTCGCCATATGCCCCGTCACCGGTGGCGTGGTCGTCGACGAGCACCTGGTCACCTCGGACCCGGCCATCAGCGCGATCGGCGACTGCGCCACCTATCCGAGCGTGCACGCCGAGCTGCCGGTCCGCCTCGAGTCCGTGCAGAACGCCGTCGACCACGCCCGGCACGTCGCCGCCAGAATGGTCAACGGCGTGTCAGCCCGCTACGGCAAGGTCCCGTGGTTCTGGTCCCACCAGTACGACGTCAAGTTGCAGATCGCCGGCTTGGCCGACGCCCCCTCCGCCGACGACGCGACCGTCGTGTTCGGAGATCCGGCCACCGGCAGCTTCTCGGTCGGCCGCTATCGGGGTGACCGCCTCGTCGCCGTCGAGTCGGTCAACCGGGCGGCCGACCACATGGCAGCCCGCAAGGTGCTCGCCGAAGGGGCACGGCCAACCCGCGCCGAAGCACAGCAACCCGGCTTCGATCTCAGGGAGTACCTCCGTGCCCGATGAGCGGTCGAGGACATTCGACCTTCGGAGCCTCCAGGCGCTGCGAGCCGGAGGATGCACCACCGAACACGAACAACACATCGATTCCAGAGGGGGGCGCTCTGGAGGCCGCATTTCAAGAGAACACCCGAAAGCCACGTCGCCGCACTCCATGTCCGCGCAGCGACCATCTGGTTCCGCAGCTCTCTGCCAACCCATTGATTAATCGAAAACGGACCATAGACTCCTGACCATGAAGCAACCCGCGACTCCGTCGGCGTTCTCGACGGTGGGACTGCCGGAGCAACGGCGTGTGGAGTTGTGGGAGAGTCACAACGCCGACGCGTTGATCGGCCTGCGGTGCCGGACGCTGACGTCGACGGTGCTCGAGGCCACGGAGATCAACGTCCAGCTCGATCGCCTCCACTTGGCCCGGGTGCTGGGCACCCCTCATGTGGTCGAACGCGACCAAGGCCTGATCCGCCGGCACCCCGCCGAGGCGGTCGCCCTCTTCTTCAGCCTCGCCGGCGAGGCCTTCTTCTACCACGACGACGGTGTACGCATCGTCCAGCCAGGGCAGATGTTGATGTGCGACGCGGACCGCCCCTTCATGCGCGGCTTCTCGCACGGGCTCGAGGAGTTGGTCCTCAAGATCCCCCGCGACCTCTTCGCCGAAGCCACGGGTGTGGAGCACGTAGCCCAGCCGGTGGTCGTCGGCTTCGCTGACGGGGCCAACGCCGTCGCTCACGCACTCGCCTCTCACACCAGTGCCGCGGCACGCGCCGACGACTCGCGACCGGCAGACGAGCGCACCCTGCTCAGCCTCGTCGCAGACCTCGTGGGCAACGAAGCGGCCGTGCCGACCAGCGTGCACCGAACGGCGGCAGAGACCTACATCGAACACCACTTTCGAGAAGGGGCGCTCTCGGTGAGGCAAGTCGCGGCCGCAATAGGCATCAGCAGTCGCCACCTCTCCCGCGTCTTCGCTGACGCCGAGACCACGTTCCCCAAATTCGTCCTGAAGCGCCGACTCGAAGCCGCTCACACTTTGTTGCAAAGGCCCGAGGCCTCGTCGATGGCCATCAGCGAGATCGCGCACCACTGCGGTTTCACCTCCGCCGCCCACTTCTCCCACGCTTTCACATCCCGCTACGGCGAGCGGGCGACCGACGTACGACGACGCGCCCTCGCCGCCCGGTCGGTTTCGGTCGCTTAGCTTGTATCCGCAATGTCATGGGAGCCACAGGCGTAGGCGGACGATGGTGACCAGGGCTTGGCAGTGGCGGGCGCGTTTGTCGTAGCGGGTGGCCAGGGCCTTGTTGTGTGTGAGCCCGTTGAAGCAGCGTTCGACGAGATCGCGGTGCCGGTAGGCCGCCCGGACGCATCCTCAGCGGCTCTCGCCCCTGCGGATGCGTCCGGTGATCTGGTCGATCCGTTCCGGGATCGCTGCCTTGACGCCTCCCCTTCGCAGGTAGGCGCGGATCTTCGTGGACGAGTAGCCCTTGTCCGCGACGACCCGCTCGGACCGGGACCGGCCCCGGCCAGGTCCGCGCCTCCCGACGCGGATGCGGGCCATCGCCTGCTCGAATTGGGTGCAGTCGTTGACGCTCCCGGCCGTGACGGTGAAGGCCAGGGGCCGCCCCCGGCCGTCGCAGGCGAGGGGGATCCTCGTGGTCAGCCCGCCGCGGGACCGGCCGATCGCCTCAACCGGCCAGTCCCGCCCCGGCGGCGCAGGTAGGCGCGGTCCTTGCGGGAGGCGTACGCCTCGTCACCCCCCAACGATCAGAGCCGCCGCGTGGTCGGCCTGGCCCGATGCGGGGCCCTCGGACCCTCACCGGCATGGGTCCGCCGGCGTCGGCTTCGCCGGTTCGTGCACGGCCGTCCGCGAGCCGGCCCTGGACAAGGGCTTCGGGAACTTCTCGTATGCGCTCCCCCATCTGGTCGGAATCGTCGGAGCCACCGGTCAGGTCGGCACGGTCATGCGCAGGATCCTC